>NZ_JAVJZI010000283.1:0-67179 GCF_040223135.1 Coleofasciculus sp. G3-WIS-01 | reverse complement strand
TGCATTGTGCGTAGTCCGGTCTAACGACTTGGTAGCATACGAGGACTTGCAAGTACGAAATATGGTCAAAAACCATCACCTAGCCAAATCGATTTCAGACGCGGCTTGGTCAGAATTTAGATGTTGGCTTGAGTATTTTGGAAAAGTGTTTGGGGTGGCAACGGTTGCTGTTAAGCCTCACTACACCTCCCAGAACTGTTCTAATTGCGGTTGTGTGGTGAACAAATCACTATCAACTCGAACACATAAATGTAAGTGCGGATGTGTTTTAGACCGTGACTGGAATGCTGCCATCAATATACTCAAGGAAGCACTTCGTACTGTAGGGCATACAGGAACGCTCCAGGAATACTGGATAAACGCTTCGGGACAACTCGCCCTAGGCGAGTATTGATGAAAGTCAATACTCGCTTGGTGATTGGATGAACGAAGAATCCCCCGCGCTTTTAGCCGGGGGAGTGTCAATAGGTTAACATAATTGAGAAAGTAACGCGGCTCCCGTTGAGCTAGTGACGATAATTTGGCGGTTGCGATCAAATAAGAGAGAACCGACTCGTACCCCTTGCTCGCTATGCTTATAAATATAGTCTTGGCAGCGTTTATCTATCGTAGACGCGATCGCACGATAAATCTGATTCACCCAATCACTCCCCTCTTTCGCGTCCAATTGCCGTAGATAGCTCAATGCCGCTTCGGTGGTGGGACTGGTAAAGACTGCCTGTAAAATCGGTGTGGGTAATCCCACTTGAGCGCCATGAGCGGTAAGAATTTCTAGGCGTCCATCGGCTAAGTGATGATGGGTGTGAAAAATGCCACCCGCTAACTTTATCAGCTTACCATGATAACCAAATAATAAAATCTCTGGGATTTCTTGCAATCCCGCCGCCACTAACAACGATCCTAGCCAATTGGCTGTTTTGACTAATTGCTCTGAATTTATCCCCATTTGTCGCGCCAAACTTAAACCATTTTCTCCCACACAGAAGACTAAACAGTCGAAACATAGGGCTTTGATTTGCAGTTGTTCGCGATAAGCTTGCAGTTGCTCAGGAGTGCTTAAGGGTTGAGAAATCCCTGTCGTTCCTAAAAGTGATAATCCTTCTAGCACACCAAACGCTGCATTCGATGTCCGTTGTGCCAGTTTACGTCCTTCGGGTAAAATAATTGTCACCTTAATTTTTTCATCTTGTGCCAGTAAGCGACTGAGATTTGTTTGTAATAACTTCTCAGCGTAGGCATAAATTGCCGCTTTTCCGGCTGCATTTAATTGTCGCCCAATTCCTTCACCGCCGATTATCTGTACCTGTTCTGTTTGCTCAGATTTTCCCCATTCCACAACTGCCCAAATTGGAGTATTTCGGGTTAAATCAATGTTATCGCCCGGATCACTGCGGGTAATCGCTAGTGCTATTCCTTCGCGAATTCCGGCGACTTGCTCAATGGGAATTTCTGCCGTTTCTTGGGGTTCAATTAAGTCTACAGATACGGTATCGAGGGGTTTAGCTTGGCGCAACCACTGCAAAGCAGCAATCGCCGAAGCACAAGCAAAGACGGGTAGAGTATATCCAGATTTCATTGATAGTGTGAATCCTTAACCTTAATTATAATCAGTCATCGGTAGGGCGAACTTAGGGATTAAATCGACAGATATATCCCAAACAGAACAACTTGTACCCGCCCTCTTTCTAATTAACCGGGCGACGATCTTATTCATACCTATAGCAAAATACTTTCTAAGCCTGACGGATAGCTTTCAGCACGCGCAAAACTTGCATTGACGACTCAGTTTCCATTAAATTTAGCAAGGGTAAGAGCTGATATGTGGGTGGATTTCCAGACTGGATGTACACAAACTGATAATGCATTCCGTTTGTGGTTAATCCCCAAATCGATTCTTGATGCTCCAATTTATTATAGGCATACGTGAGTAATTGAGCCAAACCAGCCAAGGCATTCACTTGACTATTTTTACTTTCAATAACCAACACCAATAACGATGTATGAGCCGTGAGCCGTCGCTGTTTATTTACGGCTAGAATATCCAAGCGTCCGGTAATACTGGTATCCTCATCGTCGATAGTAATCCGGGAAATATTCTCTTCCAGGGAAATCTTGACAGGAAAACGGTAGAAACCAGCCAACCGCAGTAAGGGCGCGATCGCGAGAAGTTTAACTTGTCCTTTTGAGACTTCTCCGTCAATCAAATAGTTATCAAAATCCTCGCGAATTTGCCCCAATTCCTGCTGTTCAAAATCGGTTAGGGACTCCAGAGATAACAAGGGAGTAAATGAGCTATTATATCGTCGTTGAAATCCCAGAACTCGATGAACGTCTTTTAGCGATAAATCTTTAGCGTAGAGAGTTGTCATCGGCTACTCCAACTTAAGTTTTGACTCAATTATAGGTGCTTGATTAAATTGTAGAGACGCGCCATGGCGCGTCTCTACAAGGTTTGTTTGTGTCCTCAGATACCGAGCAAAGATTGAATTGGGTTATACCATTTATTGGTAACATTTCACCTAATATTCACCCCTCCAAACCTCCCCAGAGTAGGCGTGGATTAGGGCGCAAGGAGCGTGCTTCCCTACGGTTTCGTGTTACTTAAATCGGGAAACACTTCCCGCACCGCCGGATGAACCAACTGATGATTATGGACATTCACCCCCTTCGCCAATGCTAAGTCTGACGCGACAGCTTTTATCCCTTCATTGGCTAACTTGAGAACATAGGGTAACGTACTGTTATTCAAGGCTTGAGTCGAACTCCAGGGTACAGCACCGGGCATATTGGGTACGCCATAATGGACAACCCCTTCCTCTATATACGTGGGATTTGTGTGTGAGGTGGATTTCACGGTTTCAATACATCCCCCCTGATCTACCGCCACATCAACAATCACAGCACCCGGATGCATTTGTTGCACCAATCCACGAGGGA
Source organism: Coleofasciculus sp. G3-WIS-01 (assembly GCF_040223135.1). Taxonomy (NCBI): domain Bacteria; kingdom Bacillati; phylum Cyanobacteriota; class Cyanophyceae; order Coleofasciculales; family Coleofasciculaceae; genus Coleofasciculus; species Coleofasciculus sp. G3-WIS-01. The sequence goes on along the minus strand of NZ_JAVJZI010000283.1, from coordinate 64,242 downwards.
CAAGAATCGGCGCTCGACGCCCCGGAACTAATACCGCCCCAATGAGTAAATCCGCTTGGGGAACAACGGCTTCAATCTGGTCTGAATTACTGTAGAGTAGTTCAACTCTGGAACCAAACAGGGTTTCTAAGTAGGCTAGACGTTCAATATTAATATCTAAAATCTGAACGTGAGCGCCCATTCCTACCGCCATTCTTGCCGCTTCTGTCCCGACAACGCCACCACCAAGAATCACCACCTTACCAGGTCTCACCCCAGGGACACCCCCCAAAAGCACCCCGCGCCCACCTTGTTGGCGCTCCAGAAATCGAGCGCCAAATTGGACAGAAAGACGACCGGCGATAATGCTCATCGGTGTCAACAAGGGGAGGCGGTGATCAGGGAGTTCCACGGTTTCGTAGGCGATCGCACAAACACCACTATCGATTAAACACTCGGTCAACGGGCGATCCGCTGCCAAATGCAAGTATGTAAATAGTAATTGTTCTTTTTGTAAATATGAATACTCCGACTTTAGCGGTTCTTTCACCTTAACCACCAGTTCCCGATTCCACGCCTGTGCTGCTGTAGCGACGATCTTAGCGCCATTGTGCTGATAGTCTTCATCGGTAAAGCCAGCACCCTCCCCTGCTTGGGTTTCTACCCAAACCTGATGACCGGCTTCCTGTAAGACGCGAACGCTACTAGGACTCAAGCCGACTCGAAATTCTTGGTCTTTTGTCTCTTTTGGTACACCGATTTCCATCGTTTTCCTTTATGTAGTGCAGTTTTCAGAGGTTGTGCCATAAGGACTAAGCATATACTCCTTACGCGATCGCACAACATCGTTGTTGAAATTGGTATAACCTACCGATATACATTCTGCCCTTGCTTGTTTAAATGTTAAACTTAGTAAAGAAATATAACTAAATCATTACACCATCCTTGGCAACTATGAAACAACCCCAACCCACAACCACTCCCCAACTCGCCGAACCCAAATTTGGTTTCAATGAATATGCTGAGCGCTTGAATGGTCGAGCCGCCATGATTGGGTTTGTCTTGACACTGGGCATTGAATATGCTACAGGTCAAGGACTGCTAACTTGGCTAGGTTTGCAATAACACTCGGAGATCAACATTTGGCAGTAGGAGCATCTTACTGCCGAAAACATGGTAAAGAATAATAGGTTATCGGCTAATGTAGCGATTGATCAGATAACCTAGAAGTAGATTAAGTACTTGACTGAAGTGGAATAGAGATAAATAGCAAACCGTGATGAATGCTTTAGGACCTCGATTCTGGAAGTTAGCCTACCGTAAAGAGCCAATTTCTAGCTTTATTGTCATTGTCGGCGCTGTCGATGCCGTCATTGGCGGTGTCGGTGAACGCTGGTCGCTGCTAACATTCGGGTTAATGATGGTCATGTTAGCCGTTGGTTTACGCTGGTGGCAAAGTCAACGTCGCCAAACAGAACTGGCTGAACAACCCGTAACCCATTATCTGCCAGCAAGCCCTTCCCGTCCACCCTTACCGATGCTCAGCACCAGCAAGCGCCATCCCCATCGCTGATGCTGGTTTAAAGCAAGTCGGGTGTAATTTTTTAGGTACAGCAAAGATAAGGGAAGGCAGATTTGCGCCGAATGACAAGCAAATTAAGATTGGAGCGATTGTATAAAATTGGCGAAGTTGCCAATCAAAGTGGATTATCGGTAAAAACGATTCGTTATTACGAACAGGTGGGTTTACTGACACCAACGACAACCCGTTCCGAGTCAGGTTATCGCCTGTTTAGCGAACAAACCCTGAATCGGTTAGCCTTTATTAAGCGATCGCAATCCCTCGGACTCAGCCTGAGTGAAATCCACGAAATCCTCGACGTTCACGACTCCGGTGAGTTACCCTGTGGTGCACTGAAGCAACACTTACTGCATAAAGTCGAGGACATTAACCAGCAAATTCAAGCCCTAGAACTGCTCAAGTCAGAGCTTTTAGGCTTACTCTCAGGATGGCTTGAGCAGCCGCCGCGCGATCGCATCGCTCAAACTATCTGTCCAAATATTCAATGAATGAGTTTTGACCCTTCACTTCGTTCAAGGGAATGGCGCGTAACCCTTCTTTTCACTCAAGGAAACCTGGTTGTGTGTAGGGGCGGGTTTCACGATTATCGTTTCTTCCCTCACCCAGATGGAACTAAACCCGCCCCATCCCAGTTTTGAGTGCGATAATTATGACAAATGACCAATGAAATAAGGGCAGTTTTGATCGGAATCATCATAGTGTGGGCGACTGTGAGCCATAAGGCAATGAGTCAGCCTTTGCCTGTACCCGTTACGCCACCCAATCCGGAAAATCCAGTTCAGCCACCGCCTCCTATACCCATCGATTCGCCAAATCCCGATAATTTATCTGTGCCTCAACCTCTCCTTTCACCGGAAGCCTGGAGAAATCCGCAACTAGTCCGCACCTTTAAAGGTCATAACACAGCCATTGATTCTTTGTTCTTTAGTCTAGATGGAACAATTCTCATTAGCGGCGGTAGTTATAACGATGGCAAAATTAAATTTTGGCAGCTAGAAACAGGTCGAGAACTCGACAGCCTGCGAGCGCAACGAACTTCGGTATCCGTCCTTGGCTTATCACCCGATGGAGAAACCTTGGTCAGTTCTGGTACAGATTCTGCGGTTAATCTCTGGAACTGGAGAACCGGAGACTATATCCATCAGTTTCGCGATCATACCAGCAATGTCTTGTCCCTGGCAATCACGCCAGATGGTCGCACCTTAGTAACCGGGGCTTTAGATGGAATTCGACTGTGGGATTTAACCAAACAACGTCGAATGTATACCTTGGCGCGTTTTGATAACCAAACCTATGGCTTGGCGATTCACCCAGATGGAGATATTCTGGCAAGTGGTCATAAGTATGGTTCAATTAAGCTCTGGAATTTAAACACAGGGGCGTCACTCAATCAGATTAGCGCCCATCGCGGTTCAGTTAATGCCTTGGCGTTTACACCTGATGGACAAACATTAGTCAGTGGTAGCTATGATCGCACGATTAAAGTCTGGAATCTTAGAACTGGACGATTAGCACAGACTCTTTCGGGACATACCGGGCGAGTGTGGGCTGTGGCGATTAACCCCGATGGTGAAACTCTAGCCAGTGCTAGTCGTGACGGGGTACGGTTATGGAATTTAAGAACCGGTGAACTGTTGGCATTACTCACAGCCCATGAAGATTGGGTGCATTCCGTTGCCTTTAGCCCTGATGGTACAATCCTGGCTACTGGCGGATTTGATCGACAAATCATGGTTTGGCAAATTTCGACCGTGAGGGGTGAAGAGTTGGCACAAATTTCTCAGTAGGGGCTTGGTAACTTAAAGGAAATCTAGTATAGACTAGAGGACAAAAGCATAAAAGCTTCACTTAATATAAAGCCAAATTAATCTTTGGTAAGGAAAAGCTAATCAGCCAGAGCGAATAATGCTCACCTAAGACGTGCGCGATCGCGAATCATCCAAGGGTCTGTTAGTAAGTAAAGCAGTAAACGGAAAAAGTCAAGCAAAATTCATTTTTCTTCAGAAATAACCATCTGATGAGCGGGCTAAGTTGCTTGCAGTTCATCCGTTTTGATGTTAAAACATTCAACCCTAGAACCTTGGTCTCTTGTTTCATTGATAATTCAGATAGTCTATCGATGGCGACGGTTATTGATTTGTCTCAAGCCATCTCTAGAGAAATTCGACTACAGCCATTGCTCTCAACCTTAATCCAGATAGCCTTTGAGATGACAGATGCTCAAAGCGTTACCCTGATTTTGCAAAAGCCGGAGCGTTTAGTCATAGCGGCTAGGGGGGTAAGGGGTACGAACCCAATCATTTTGCCCCTGACTCCCATCGAATCCAGCCCAGAGATTTCCCTGGCGCTGGTTGAATATGTTTGGCATCATCCCGACATTTTAGTCGTTTGTGATGATACGACAGACGTTACACGATGGTCAACGATCGCACTGAACCCTCAAAACCATACCCTCGATCCTAACGTTGGGTCAAAACTCAACACTCAACACTCAACACTTCCCCAATTGAGTGTATTATGTGCGCCGTTAACAGTGGGTGACCAGAAAATTGGTATTCTTTACCTAGAAAATAATCAAACCAGAGACGCATTTACGGGCGATCGCGTAGCGATTGTCCAACTCCTGTGTATCCAGGCTGCATCTGCACTACAGAATGCTCAAGCCTACGAACACCTCGAAGACTATTCACGCACTCTGGAGAACACTGTAAAACAGCAAAAGCAGCAGTTACACCACAGTGAATCCCGCTATCGTGCCATTATTGAGGATCAAAGCGAACTAACTTGTCGTTACGGCGCTGATGGCAGACTCACCTTTGTTAACGAAGTCTATTGTCGCTATTTTAGTAAAACACCAGAACAACTCATTGGATACCGCTTTTCCCCTCTGATCCACCCAGAAGATAAACCCCTGCTAGAAGCCTTTATCGCCCGGTTGACTCCAGATAACCCTGTAGGTACAGTCGAACACCGTGTCATTCTAGAGAGTGGTGAGATTCGCTGGCAACAATGGAGCGATCGCGCTATCTTTGACGATCAAGGTCGATTACTGGAATTCCATGGGGTGGGACGGGATATTACCGATTGTAAATTAACCGAACAACGACTGCGCCACAGTGAAGCTCGACTCAATGCGATCATCTCCAGTACCTCCGACGGGATTATGATTGTCGATAGGCAAGGTCAAGTTCGTTTCACCAACCCAGCCGCCGCCAACCTGTTAAATCAGGATGTGGAGGAATTACTCAACTATAACTTTGGACTGCCTATTGGTATACATCAAACCACAGAATTGGGAATTGTTCGCGCCGATGGAAAACTCACTTTTGCTGAAATGAGTGTAGTTGAAACCGAATGGGAAGGTGAATCCGTTTTTGAGATTTGCTTACGTGATGTCACCGAACGTCAACGGACGGAAGCCGCATTACGGGAAAGTGAAGAACGCTTCCGGGCAATTTTTGAACAAGCCGCCGTGGGAATTGCCCTGGGGACACCATCGGGACAGTTAATTCGGGTCAATCAACGATTTTGTGACTTGGTAGGATACGAGGAGTCGGAATTATTACAGCTTAGTTTCCCCGCCATTACTCATCCTGATGACCGAGCCGCAGAACTCAATGATTTAACTCAATTATTAACAGGTCAACGTTCCACTTATTCTAGAGAAAAACGCTTTATCCGTAAAGATGGTCAATGGCAATGGGTGAATCTTGCTGTATCCCTAGTGCGAACCTGGATGGATACCCCCAATTACATTATTGGCGTGGTTGAGGATATCCAACAGCGCAAGCAAACGGAAGCCGCCCTACAACAGGCTTTAGATGCAGCAGAAGCGGCTAACCGTGGCAAAAGCGAGTTCTTGGCAAATATGAGTCATGAACTCCGTACTCCCCTCAATGCCATCCTGGGCTTTACCCAACTCATGGCAAGGGATGCTTCTCTCAATCAAAATCAGCAGGATTATTTGGGCATTATTACCCGTTCGGGTGAACATTTGCTGGATTTGATCAATAATGTCCTGAATATGTCCAAAATTGAGGCGGGTAGGATTTCCCTGTCAGAAAGTAGCTTTGATCTCTACAGTTTGGTTGATTCTATTGCGGAAATGTTGCGCCTGAAAGCCCTATCTAAAGGGTTACAGCTTATGGTTGAGCGAACTGCCAATGTGCCTCGCTATGGGATTGCAGATGAGGGAAAATTGCGGCAGATTTTGATTAACTTAGTGGGTAATGCGGTTAAATTTACGTCACAAGGTAAGGTGATCTTGCGCGTGCAAGGGATATCCGATACGATGACCCCACCAACGAATATCAATGCTCAATCCTGTCTGTTTTTTGAAGTCGAAGATACCGGGGTGGGTATTCGTGCTGATGAACTTGCTACCCTGTTTCAAGCCTTTGTGCAAACCAATACGGGTCAGCAATCGCACTCGGGAACGGGTTTAGGTTTAGCCATTAGTCGTCGGTTTGTGCAATTGATGGGTGGGGAAATTACCATTAACAGCACTCCAGGTCAAGGCACTTTGGTAAAATTTGATATACCCATCGGCATCGTTCCCCAAGATCAGATTCCTAACCAACCCTTAAGTCGGCAGGTGATTGGTATCGCACCTAACCAACCCAACTATCGCATTTTAGTGGTAGAAGATCAATGGGCAAATCGCAAACCCCTGGTTAAGTTTCTGGAATCCTTAGGATTAGACGTGCAAGAAGCCGAGAATGGTCAAGTTGCTGTTGCTCGCTGGGAACATTGGCAACCTCATCTGATTTGGTTAGATATGCGAATGCCTGTGATGGATGGGTATGAAACCACTAAAATGATTAAATCTCATCCTCAGGGAAAGACAACCGTGATTATTGCCTTAACCGCTAGCGCTTTTGATGAAGAACGAACGGCTATTTTAGCAGCAGGTTGTGATGATTTTGTCGCCAAGCCCTTCCGCACTGACGCGATTTTAGAGAAAATGGCACAACACTTAGGTATCCGTTATTGTTATGACGATTCTCCCCCACCCTCATCCGATGTCGATACATCGCTATTAACCTCTGAGGATTTCCGGGTGATGCCGACGAATTGGATTACTCAGTTGCACCAAGCCGCCATCCAGCTTAATAGTAAACAGATTATTCAGCTAATCGAACAAATACCTCCAGAACAGACGTTACTCACGAAGGCATTAACCGATTTAGTTAATAACTTTCGTTGTGATGTCATTATGGATATAGCGCAAAAGGCTATCTCCTGATCAACACCTCCCGTTTTTCTGACATTGTAGAGACGGGACAGACCACAATACAATACAGCTTGGATAAACTCTAATTTATTTTCTGCTCCCAGACGCGCCATGGCACGTCTCTACTGGTTCCAGACGCGCCATGGCACGTCTGGAACAACCCCTGCTCCCCCCTTGGCAGTCAGACTTGCTTATGAACAGTTATCAGCCAAAGACATCAAAAGGAATTATTTTAATTGTTGATGATACACCCGATAGCTTACGTCTTTTGGAAGCCGCACTGACAAGGTATGGGTATGAAGTTCGCAGTACAGTTAACGGTGCCATGGCATTAACGGCGGCAAAAGCGGTAGCACCTGATCTGATTTTGTTGGACATTTTAATGCCCGATATGAATGGCTATGATGTTTGCTCAGCCCTGAAAGCTTCGCCCGTTACTCGTGATATTCCGATCATTTTTATTAGCGCCTTAGATGAAGTCTTTGATAAAGTCAAAGCCTTTACCTTGGGAGGGGCTGACTATATTACTAAACCCTTTCAATTTGAAGAAGTTTTGGCGCGTGTGGATCATCAACTGACGATTCGCCAACTCACCCAGGATTTGGAGCAACGAGTCGATGCACGAACGGCTCAATTAAAACAAACCCTACAGGACTTACAACAAGCCCAAGTTCAGCTTGTACAGATTGAGAAAATGGCAACACTGGGTCAATTGGTAGCCGCCGTTGCCCATGAAATTAACAATCCTGTGGGGTTTATTAATGGAAATCTCAGTTGTGCTAAGGACTATACTCAAGATCTGATTTCTCTGCTGCGTCTGTATCAAGAAAAGTTTCCTCATTCCGGCACTGAAATTGAGCAAAAAAGTCAGGATATTGAACTCGATTATCTGATTGAGGATCTGCCTAATATTCTATCTTCAATGAAACAGGGGGTTGACCGTCTCTTTCAGCTTAGCAACTCTTTGCGAACATTTTCTCGCTTGGATGCTCATCATAAGGTAAATTTCAACGTCCATGATGGAATTGAGAGTACGCTGTTGATTTTAAAACACCGAATTAAGGCAAATGATAAACGTTCAGCCCTTAAGGTGATTAAAAACTACGGCAATTTACCGCCTATCGACTGTTATCCTGGGCAACTGAATCAAGTTTTTATGAATATCATCGCTAATGCTATTGATGCCTTAGATGAATTACAGGTAAAAAAGTTGGAGGAATTGAATCAAGATTATCTGCCTCACATTAAAATTGACACCGATATTCAAGAAGATAAAGAAGTCGTGATTATTCGGATTAGCGATAATGGGATAGGCATGTCAACTCAGGTAAAAGACTGTATATTTGATAACTTTTTTACCACCAAACCTGTGGGTAAAGGAACGGGTTTAGGCTTGTCTATTGCGCGTCAGATTGTGGTCGAAAAGCATGGAGGTTCCCTAGATTTTAGTTCTACACTAGGGGAAGGAACAGAGTTTGTGATTGAGTTGCCCATTTGACATCCTCACCAAACCCCTACGACGAACGAACTGACTCCGGGAAGCGACGACTCAATACGGGTAACACAGGACAAGGTTTTTTCATCTGCAAGTTATCCGAGGCTTGACCACTAAATGTATTCCAGCGAAAGGGTCCTTTGTGCGCCGCCGACATCCATAACAGTCGCTTTGCCCGTGTCATTGCTACGTATAATAAACGATATTCTTCTGCGGTTTTAAGCTGTCCCGCTTTCTCCCAGGCTTCCATGGCTGTGGGTAGGGGGAAATCATGCAAACTTGCCCGAATTTGCGCCCGGGCGACTTCGGCTAGGGTAAAATCCCCTAAAAACTGTGCCGCCGTGGGTACCCAAGGATTACCGGGAATGGTGTCTTCATGGAGAAAGGGGAGAAATACATAGTCCCAATCTAATCCCTTGGCTTTATGCATGGTAATAATGGTTAGTTGACGGTGACGTAAATAGCGAGAGTCGGCGTTTTCGGTTTCTACGGGTTCAAACCGTTCCGAGGAAACAATTTCACTCAATGCGGCTAAGGTAGCAGACATGGCGCTGCTGCTGTAGGTTTGTTTGACGACTCGTTCGGCTAATTTATCGGTTGTGGCGAGTTCGGATTGGTCGTACTGTAAGGTGAGGGCTAAAAAGGAAATAAGCTGGTAATGGGGTAATTCTAGACGCGCCCTTAATAGACTGCGACAGTATCTGGCGGCTTGAAGCACTCCAGGGGATTGAGTGGGGTCAAGGGGTCCAGGATAGAGGAATTGTTCGGGGTAGGTGGCGAGGGCGTTTAAGTCTTGGGTGGGAATGAGTTGGCGTTTAACTAGAACTTCTAATGCCGCTTTTAGGTAATCGGGAGAATGGGGACGGTCGATAAATTGCAATAATGCCAGTATTTCTATGGGAATGTGTGAGTGGCGATCGCTCCCCTGTACATCATACACCTCAATCCCATGCTGGCGTTTGAGATAGTCGAGTTTCTGGGCGATAAAATTCCCTTGGCGATTTTCCCGCACTAATACCGCCGCGTTATGTTTGGGGTTGCGGGTGAATAAGTCTATCACCCGTTGTCCCAAAAGTTCTACGGTTTGATAAATATCACTGGGGGTATAAATTTCTAACCCTCGTCCCTCTGGCTGAGGATTGGCATCGGTTTGTGGGTCATTAGGGGGTACGGTACGGATGGTTTGGGGACGAAAGGGACGAGTGGATTCATCCTCTTTTTGAGTATAGGTTTGATTCACCCAATTTAAGATAAAATTAGCGGCATCAATAATAATAGGTGTACTGCGACCCGCTTGATCCATGGTAGCAAGGCGCTGCTGCTCCTGACATTCGGTACAAAAGCGATTAAAATATATTGGGTCTGCGGGAGTAAAGGTGGAGTTAATCGCTTGATTTGGGTCACCCACCCGGATTAAATTGAGGGGTGTGTAAGGATTAGTCGGATCAGCAGCTAGGGTTTGTAGTAAGCGATATTGCAAAGGACTGGAATCCTGTGCCTCGTCTTCAAATACGGCAAAAAATTGCTGTTGCCAGAGTTGGCGCACCGTGTTATCTTCTAGCACTCGCAACGCTGCTAGAATCATATCATCATAATCAATAAAGTCTCGCGATCGCGCCACCCGTTGATATTGTTCGTATAATCCCGCCGCGATCGCTAAAATGCCATAAGGATCATTGGTTTGTTGACTGATTCCCCATAAGTCTTCGGGTAATAGTCCCGAACTTTTGGCTTCGTGAATTACCGTATATGCCAAAGACGGTAACACTTCGGTTCGCAATACCGATTGTCGCCGCAATCGTTCCGTCTCTTCCCCATCAAACGTTATCCCTTCCAACAAAATAGAATAGCGACGCGGATTGGCAGCAATCCACTGTTCCACACAAGCACGAATTAAGCGGTGGGTTTGATTGGGGGTGACAACTGTCAGCGTATCTAAATTAATCCCCGATAAATCAGGATGCCGATTGGCAATATTTAGGGCTAACCCATGAAGAGTATACACCACAAAACTATTTTGGGGTAAGCGTAGGGACTTGAGATCCTTACGAATTTTAGCTTTAATCGAAGCCTTAATTGAAGCCGCTGCCGATCGCGTAAACGTGACCACGACCAATTGTCGTTTACCATGGAGTTGATATCGCGCGATCGCAATTGCTGCCGCGACTGCCATTCCCGTAGACTTTCCTGCACCCGGTACCGCCGACACCGCCAGAGTTCCCCCCTGCCAATCTGCCATCGGTTGTTGTCCTTGGCGTAAGCTGTTCCGCAGGCGTTGCAATTCCTGCTCTCTGAAGGCAGTTAGGGACAGTGGTAAGGTATTTTGACTGGTGTTGGGATGATCTGGCATTGTTTAGGGAAAAAGTGATAAGTATTGAATCTTTTTTCTGAAGGTTTTCGAGTTGTGCAGCAAGCCCTAACCATCAAGATATTGAACTCCACAACCTGATAAAGCTAGTAAAAAATTAAAAGATAAATTTCATCTTTCTCTTACCTTTTTACTTTTTACTTAACAGACGATCCGCCTCTTGTCTGATTTATTACCCCTTGTGTTCAGATATCAAAATACCCCTGAAACACATCTCCCGTAATAATTGGAACTGGAAACACGTCTACCAATGCCAATAAATCTCGATCGCCCGTAACCAGATACTCCGCATGACCCACCGTTGCTAACCATAAAAAAGGAACATCCTTTGGATCTCGACAATCTGGAACAACAGGTAGTGGCTCAGGGATTTCAACACGCTCACAAAACGGTAAATACTCATCCAGTAAGATTTGCTGTTCGCTATGAGAGAGCTTAAATTTTGGGTAGTTCAACACTCGGCGAATTTCGCCCTCTGTCACCTCAGAAATAAGTGGGATAGCCCATTGCTGGCTCCAGACTTGCCGCATCCAAGATAATCGTCCTTTTTTAAACACTAACGCAGACAGCACCGTATTCGTATCGAAAACAACTCGCATCACCATAGCTCAGAGTCTTGGCGTACCCAGGCGACTGCATCTGTAATATCTTCCTCCGTAATCTCTAAAGCCTCTAACTTATCTCGTACTCGATCGGCTGTCACCGTTTTAGGAATCGGACGAAAAGACTCCTTCAATTTATTCATCCAATCCATTGGAATCACCCCCTCATACTGTAAACGACCCACTATGATCCCTGGATGAATACCAAGCTGTTCGGCAAACTCTACCACTGCCTGTTTCGATTTTAGGCTTGCCAATTGTGCATCATACTCTGGCGGAATCAAAAACTCTTTTGCCCATTGATCGGCTTCTGTTTCCTGCTGCGACTCCAGCTTGTCTCCTCCATCCAACTCATCCAAAAAAATCTCTTTCTTTCCATGCAACAAAATGTGTGCTGCCTCGTGAAAGAATGTAAACCAGAAGCGATCATTGGTTTTGCCGTAGAGCGAAAGCTGAATCAGTGCCTTATGAGGATTCAACCAGCGAGCCACCCCACTCGTATGTGCCCGTGGAATCGCTGGAACTAAAAAGAACACAACTCCTGCATCCCAGCAAAGCTGACGCATCTGAGGCATGAATTCTTCCGGAGACAATAACGTGAGTTGCCGAATTGCTTGAACCGCACTCTTAAACTTGGCTTTGTTGTATTTGGGACAGTTCAATCCTTCCGCCTCAATTTCTCCCCGGCGTAACCAGGCTGAAATTGCCCCCACATCACTTTGCTCAGTCCGAGTACGGCGGAAAGCCGCCTCCATGCTGGCGTAGTAGTTTCGCCATTCCTCCGGTGAGGCTACCCCGAAAAAACGGAGCAACTCCCGGACAATAGCAGGCTTAGTCTTGGCATTTCTGCGCTGTTTTTGGATCACCCCTTGATCCATCAGTTCCTTAACTGGTAATTCATCTAACCAAGAAACCCACTTCTGACAATCCATTTCTGCTTCTTGTTGAGCAAGTTTGGCACGGTACTGTGCCTCCCGGTGCAACCAAAAACCTGCAGTACTACCTAGGACATTTTCTAACTTAAGCGCTGTTTCCTCCGTAATCGGCGCTTTGCCGTTGATCAGTAAACTAACGTGCTTGGTGGTGTAACCTAGACGCTTTGCTAGATCCGCCTGACTCCACTCTCGTTCCTCGATTAAATCAGCAATCGTATCTCCAGGGGGCGAGATCCAATCCGGCGTAAAAGTTTGTAAGACTTCAGTCATGATAATCCCCTATCCAAATAATGCGGACTCGTGTTACTTGACTCCAATCAATGCCACCGTCCTCTTTTCGGGGCACTGGGTCGTGATCTGGCTCAAACACTAAACGCTTTGGCTGCACTAGATCCACAGCATACTGCCCTGCTCGGTCTCCTTTTAAAGGATGAGGACGACCCGCACGCAGTTCAATCACTGCTGAAGCTGCCATTAAGTCACCTAATCGGGCTTTTAACTTCCGAGCCATCTGTTTGCCCAACTTACGCTGAGCCAATTTCTCCTGTTCACACAGGGCTTTTAATTCCTTGTCCTTAAAATCAATTTCCATAAGAGTTTACAAAATAAAGTTTACCATATTAGTAAATATTTTACCACATCGGTAAACTTTATTTCTGGAGTTGAAGGGAGGCGAGCATTTCCACTGGGTTATCCATCTTGCCCGACACGGAATTTTGACAGAGTGTTGAAAGCCTTATTCTACGGTTAATCCAGGTTGTATGCTCCTTTGAGCAATTGTGGTGAGAAATCCGGGTAGAGCCAATCATTGAGAAACTATTTGATTACGCTTGGGGAGATGTTAACGCTAAGCATGAAAAAAATAATCGCACTCCCTTACATCTGGTACCACCCTTGCATCGTACAGGATTACAGGAGATTGCCTTATTTTTAGTCAATTCAGGGGCTGATATTTAATGATCTAGATTTTAATGGTGATACTCCGCTGCATAAAGCCATCAGAAATAACTGGTCGAAATTAGTTGTGCAGTTACTTGCTAGAGGCGCAGAGGTTAATGTTATAAATTTTGACAGTGAAACTACCCTACAACTTGCTCAAGAAAACTATATCAAACAATTACTCTAAGATTACGGTGCGATGCCCTAGCTATTCATCCTAATGTGTAACTGAGATTTATCTCCATAATTCATTAACTAGCTGGATAATAAGGGTAACTTTAGTCGCTTTTGTGTTGGCTGTTCGTAATGCCATTCTGTTGTTGATAAAAAATCCAGAATACTTTGAGCAATAGCCTTAGATGCTAAGTAAGGAACCCCATTGCCAATTGTTTTAAACATATTTGTCAGTGACATGTCATCGGGAAGGACAAAGTTTTTCGGTAACGATTGTATAGCCAGCGTTTCCGCAACAGATAAACGACGCGCTTTATAAGGATGTAAGTGAACTTCGTTATTTCCGTAACAAGCTGTCGGGGAATAACGCCATCGGTGAAGACGTTTGTAAGACTTTCGTGAATCATCTCCCTCCGCCACCGAAAGAAATCGCTTGAGTCCCGCTCTCGGTTTAAAATGATGTTTAGCATTGGGATGGTTAAGTACATCGTTTTTCCGAAACCAATATTCAACCGTTAGTTCCTGAATAATATCATTAGAGCAAGGGCGGTGTGAATTTTCCTGAAAGGGATCAGTTGCAGCCCAAGGACAAGCGAAAATCCTTGGCTTAGGATATACAATAGAAGTCATCCAGGGAAAAACACCTTCAGGCATAAATTGGGCAGTTGGCGATAGTCCTATATCTTTGACTAAACTTCGATGAAATCCGAGTAGGATAATCCTCTCCCTATCTTGAGGAACGCCGTATTCTATCGCGTTAATTAGACGCTCTGTTAATAGATAGCCAGCTCGATTTAGCTGATCTTTTAGCTGTTCAAAAAAAAGACGGTGTTTTTTAGTTTTCCACAATCCTTTAACATTCTCAAAGAGAAAAAAATCCGGTTGATATTGGCAAATTAATTTAACATAAGCAGCCGAAAGTTTACCATTATCACCATCTTTCCCTCGGTTTTTCCCTCCAACTGAGAAGTCGGGACAGGGAGGACCACCAATGAAACCAATAATGTCTGTAGATTTGCGAGCATCCTGGATTAAATACCAGAGATTTAAGGCTTGTTCACCTTCTATCAGTTGCTCAACATCTCCAGCTTCGGCATAATGGCATCCGTATTCGGGTAATGGCAGATTCAGAACTTGTCTAGAGTAACGGTAAGCTTCTACATAGGAGGGATTAATTTCATTCACATATACGATATCAAAACCACTGGCTTCAAAGCCTAAATCAAGAAATCCAATTCCCGAAAAGAAAGAGAAAAGTTTTGGTCTAAGGCTCATTTATTAACTATAAAGGATAGAAATATTATACCACTTTAGATAATCCAGAATGAGTTACTTATGTCAGGGCGCGGGGAAAGTTGAAGTTCTTGCTCAAGGAAATCCAGGTAGTGGCGTGGCACACCTTAATTGGTGGATTAGAATTGTAGGGGCGCACGGCGTGCGCCCATCAAACCGTCAAATCTATTCCAGCATTTTAGCTGTGTCACACCAGTAGGGTAGTTTGTGGGAGCATTCTCCTATTTTAAGACGCGATCGCACTCTTATCTTATCCCTACCTTAACCTTTTGATGGGTCAGTATGTGGATATTTTTAAGGTCAGTTAAAGGGTAAGGATTACCGAGTTCCCTGCCGACGCTGGTTTCTATGTAACCCTTGTCCAGGTGAGTCAGCCCTGAGAGCGGCTTACTTGACTTGGCGGGCATTTTTTAAAGCTGAATGAATCATACTTTAAGTATAGTTGTATTGACTTGACATTAAACTTAATGTTAAATAAGATAAAAGGCTTTATGATGAGAATGAGTCATCAGGAACATTTAAGGGATTAGATAGGGAGGCTGGCAATGGCATTTTTGCCGTATTTACACCTAGATTATTTACACCTAGAGAGCAGTCACGCTGTTGTGCCACAGGGAGGGACAACAGTAATTTTCAAACTTTTAAGATGATAGGCAGTAGTAGCAGGAGATTTTCGATGAGCAACAAAACCAAAATTGTCAAAGAAACCTTTGGAAGTCCTAACCAAGAGGGCTACTATAGTGGGGCTTATATCTTCAGTGACGGCACAGCGGAGTTTGTCTGTGGATACCAAGCTCCTACTGGCAAGAGCAACGGTAGCGAAGAATACTATAACGTAATGCCAGCCACCCCTCAACAGGTCTACGCCAAATATGGAAAATCTGAAGAAAGTGCTTGATTAGCCATCGATACTTAAAGAGGCGACTATTTTGTCTTTCCTGAATAGCTGAAAAATCTAACCCAAAATGAGCAACCCAGCATAGAGAATTGCCCCCAAAGCAAATGCCCAAAAGCGACTTTGCCGTTCTTCTGGTAGTTCTTCTTTAATCACATTGAGAATAATTCCCCCACCTAGAAAGGCAAACAGTACGGCTAGGGCGGCTTGAGATATTTCCGTGGCTTGTCCAATCGCCCAACCGCACAAAATCGCACCAGCTAAAACCCAGCGCCCGATGCGGTGATAAGCGTCTTGGTGATGCTCCCGTAATCCGTAGTCATTAACAAAAAAGTGCAAAGCCATGGCGATAAAAAAGAATAAGAGACTCTCTAATCCCGGTTCCTCGCGATGAATGAGTAGGTAACCAATTAAAAGGTTATAAAGGGAAAATGAACCAATGTGTAACCAAAATATCCCTTGAGAGAGTAGATTTCCAAGCTTGTGCTGATTTTGCCGATACAGTTTAACCAGATGTTCTAAGCCATAGAATACTGTTAATCCCAGAAGCGCAACTAAATAAACATGGCTTTCCAAAAATGCGAGGGCAAATCCTTCTGTCTGCTCAATGGTTCGTTGTCCCTGATTAAGTTCTGGCAATAAATGCACAAAAACATAAGCCACCGATGCTCCCCCGGCAAATGATAACCACTGACTGCGAGGAATCGCATCAAGAAAGCGCATTTTTCCACCCAATAGATGAACAAGGGCTAGGAGTATGGCGAAGATTAACGAGAGCAGCGTGGTTAATGATGAGTTTAACACCAAAGATTGTGCGATCGCGAATACGCGAATAGTAGATAGGAAAAGCAGGGATTGTAGAGACGCGCCATGGCGCGTCTGGAAGCAGGGATTGTAGAGACGCGCCATGGCGCGTCTGGAAGCTTCCTTCATCGGAAAGATGTTATTGCAGAAGGCTCTAGGGCACAAAAGGTGTCAACCCCCCTCAAAGCCTTACCAATGACAAAGGACAAATGACAAATTTTATTCCCAGGCGTCGAGGTCTATGGCTTTTGAGCCGCCTCTGTCTAGCTGTGCTAAAAGTTTACCCAACTGATACCACACTAACCAACCAATGAATAGAGTTAGGGGTAGGGAGATGGTGTAAGCCAAGAATGTGGGAAAGCTAAAAATTTCTAGCCCAGCCGCCAGAAATACGCAAATTCCGGCGGAAATTCCCAGGAATGGGATGAGTAAGGGGAATCCTTGCATTTGAGCCAGACTGCGTGAGGAACGGTTCTTTGCCCATTCCTGCACCTTTTGTTTCAGCGTGGCTTCAAAGGCTGCACCACAGGTAATCCCAGCCAGTAAACCCATCACTAACAATAAATAAGGCGGTTCCTGAAAATAATACACAAGGCACTCCCAGCTTATAAGTCTAATATAGCCAGATTGTACACTGCTCAAGGGGTGACAATAAAGCTAAAAAAGAGACTGGGTGTCGGCTTTGAGGTGTGGGCTGTGGGGTGTGTTACCTGAAGGGTACCTTTATTCGGCGCAATTCATTCACAATTTTTTCACCTTTTAAAGTTAGAATAAATATTTTTTTTGGTTTTATAATCTTTGCTGATCAAGCAAATTAATATTTATTAAATTTTCCCAGATTTGATTAAGGAATTTGCTAAATTGAATAATAAATTCATGATTATGATCAAGAAAAGATTCTTTTATCTTAACGATTAAAACTCAAACTTGAAGGGTCAAAGTCTCAATTAGTTTGGGAGGAATATGAACCAGCGAGTCAAAGCAAAACTCCAACAAGAAATACGGGATCTGCGCGATCGCTTACAGCAGGCTGAGGCGAAGTTGCAGGCGCTCAGGGGTGAAGAATTTACAGTGATTCAGGAATTTGGTGATAGTACAGGCGATCGCAAATCCACTGAAGACAGATTACGTCAACATCAGCAACACCTGCAATATCTCCTCACCTCCAGCCCTGCGGTGATTTTTAGCACCCAACCTCATCCGAATTACAAGCTGACATACATTAGTGAAAATGTCGCCAATGTTTTGGGTTACGCCGCACAGGAATTTTTGAACGGGTCTCATTTATGGTTAAATCATATTCATCCTGAGGATCTTAACTCAATTCTCCAGCAATTACCCCAAAAATTAGCACAGGGAAATTACTCCTTTGAATACCGTTTTCTCCATGGTGATGGCACGTATCACTGGCTATGCGATGAAGGGAAACTGATTCAGGATGAAATGGGCAACCCGATTGAGGTTGTGGGTTATTGCGTGGATATCAGCGATCGCAAACAAACAGAGTTAGCTTTGAGTCGCAGCCGAGAATTAAAAGAAGCGATTTTTAATGAATCAACCGATGCTCTATTTTTAGTGAATCCAGAAACCGGATTAACCATCGACTGTAATCAACCTGCCGTTAATTTATTTGAAGCCGCGAGTGAAGCTGAACTGATTAATATTGAAGGGCATACTCTACAAAAATACCGATTCACCCTAGAAGAGTTAAACAGCATCAATCAAGCCATTAATCAGTACGGGGTTTGGAGTAAAGAAGTTGAATATATCACCAAAAAAGGCAGATGCTTCTGGGGAAACTTAGCGGTGAAGCGAATCCAGGTAACTGACAGCGCCTTAAATTTAGTCCGGGTTACTGACATCACCAACCGCAAGGAAGCGGAAAAAGAGCTAAATCTACAGGCTGTGATTACTAAAAATATGGCAGAAGGCATTTGTTTGGTTAGTGTGACTGAGGGGCAGATTGTTTATGCGAATCCTAAGTTTGAGCAGATGTTTGGGTATGACAAAGGTGAACTCACTGGAAAGTCGGTATCTATTATCAATTACGAGGATGATGAAATCAGTGCGGAAGAGGTGAAAAGGATTATTAGCCATAACGTGATGCAAAAGGGTGAATATACCTACCAAATCCAGAATGTTAAGAAAGATGGCACACCTTTCTGGTGTCAAGCCACAACATCACTATTTGAGCATCCTGATTATGGCACCGTACTTGTCGCCGTTCAACAAGATATCACCGTGCAAAAACAAGCTAAAGAACAACTCAAAGCCTCCCTGAAAGAAAAAGAAGTCTTGCTCAAGGAAATTCATCACCGGGTTAAGAATAATTTGCAAATTGTCAGTAGTTTGCTACAAATGCAGTCGCGGCGGACTAAAGATCAAGAGGTGGCGTTGGTGTTGCAGGATAGTCAAAATCGCATTGCTTCTATTGCTTTGGTTCATGAAAAATTATATCGTTCAGAGAATTTATCCCAGATTGATTTTGCCCAATATGTTCCCGATTTAATTACCCATCTGTTTGATTCTTATAACATCAGTTCCAGTCAAGTTCGTATTGCCTATCAGGTTGAGGATATTGCGCTGGCTATTGATACGGCGATTCCCTGTGGTTTAATTTTGAATGAATTGGTTTCTAATTCGCTCAAATATGCATTTACAGAGAATCTTAAAGGAGAAATTAATATTGAATTTAAGCGCAATTGTGATCACCGGATCACTCTGATTGTCCGTGATAATGGTGTGGGGATACCTAAATCCTTTGATATTGAAACAACAACCTCATTAGGCTTGACACTGGTTTGGGGATTAGTTGAGCAGCTCGATGGAACCTTGGAACTCAACTGTGATTCGGGGACGGAATTTAAAATCATTTTTGCCAGTCAAGTTAAAAGTAGAAAATAAATAAGATAAAAACGAAAAAAAAGGATAAGTCAATTATGTTTAGTAGACATCCCCCCACCCCTAGATTAAAGAAAGCAATGAAAATTCTCGTGGTTGAAGATGAGAGAATTATCGCGATTAATCTCAAAGAAAGTTTAGAATCTCTGGGATATAAAGTCCCCGCGATCGCGGCGTCGGGAGAAAAGGCGATTGACAAAGCCACAGAGTTCCATCCCGATTTAGTTTTGATGGATATTTGGCTTAAAGGTAATATCGATGGAATTGAAGCGGCGCAGCAAATATGGGAACGCCTGAAAATTCCCACGATTTATGTTACCGGACATTCAGATCAGAGTACTGTAGAACGGGCAAAAATAACCGCTCCCTTTGGTTATATCCTCAAACCCGTCAAAGAACAAGCCCTTTACGTAGCCATTGAAACCGCATTACAGCGATATGAACGAGAGCAATTACTCAGCGCCATCCTCAAAGGGATTGGAGATGGGGTGATTGTTACGGATAAAGACTGTCGGGTTCAGTTTCTCAATCATAAGGCGGAATCGTTAACCGGTTGGCAATTAGCTGACGCCAGGGATCGGGAATTAACTGAAGTATTTAATATTATCGATGAACAAACCCAGCAGCCTGTTGGTGATGTGATTACAGGGGTACTGGAAAAAGACACCATCATTTATCTGGAAGAGCGGATTTTGTTGATCCCCAAACAGGGAAAGGCGATCCCAATTGCGGATAGCATTGCTCCGATTAAAAATAACGACGGTGCGATCGCGGGTGCGGTTTTGGTGTTTCGAGATGCGACGCAACAGCGCTTAGCCCAGGAACAGAATCAAGCCATGGAACGCGCCCGACAATTAGAGTATGACCTGGTGGAACTGCAATGTCTAGATCAGTTACAAAATGACGGTTTAGGTACGATATCTGGAGAATTGTCCACACCTTTATCCACGATTAAGTTGGCGGTGCGGATGCTGGAAACTATCCTGGATCAACAGAGTTTATTAAGTTCACAAATCCGTGCTGATTCGACAACAATGGCTCGTTACTGGGCGATTTTGCAACAGCAGTGTAACCCGAGACTCAAGCTAGTTAATGATTTGCTGGATATGCAAAGGATTGACGCTCAGGCTTATCCTCTAGAGCTAACATCAATTCGATTCCCAGACTGGATTTATGAGCATGTTGCGCCGTTTCAAGCCTGGGCGACGTTTCAGCAGCAACGTTTGTCTGTTGATATTGCTCCAGATTTGCCACCCCTGGTTTCAGAGTTGTCGAGTCTGACCCGGATCTTGACAGAATTGCTAAATAATGCATTTAACTATACGCCAGCCGGGGAGGAAATTGCGGTAACGGTGCGAGGGGAATGTAGAGACGCGCCATGGCGCGTCTGGGGAGATGGGGATGTAGGGGCGGGTTTTACAGATAACCTATGGCGAGAAACTGATAACTTAACTAAACCCGCCCTTCTAGAGTCAGATAGGGGAATTACCTCAACACTCAACTCTCAATTTACTGTCGAGATTCAGGTGAGTAATTCTGGCGTGGAAATTCCCCCAGAGGAACGGGCGAAAATATTTGACCCATTCTATCGCATTCCCAGTCCCTATCCCTGGAAACCGGGGGGAACGGGTTTGGGGTTAACCGTGGTGAAAAAACTGGTACATCGACTCCAGGGCGAGATTGAGGTTACCAGCGATCGCGACGGGACAATGTTCACAATTTTTGTACCAACTTTACAATCTCAGGGGATGGAGGTGGATCATGATCATGATCAGTGAAGAATGTTTATCTGAAACTGACACAGCAACGATGACTAGAATTCTGGTTGTGGAAGATGAGAGAATTATTGCTCTCAACCTGAAGGAAAATTTAGAATCTTTAGGTTATACAGTAGTGGAAATCGCCGCTTCTGGGGAAAAAGCCGTGACTAAAGCCAGGGAACTGTATCCCGATTTAGTATTAATGGATATCTGGTTACAGGGGGACATGGATGGAATTTCTGCGGCGCAACAAATTTGGGATGAGTTGCAAATCCCGGTGATTTATTTAACTGGACATTCCGATAAAATTACCTTGGAAAGGGCAAAGGTAACGGCGCCCTTTGGTTATATTCTAAAACCAGTGAATGAACGGCAATTATCGGTTGCGATTGAAATTGCCTTACAGCGCTATGAACGCGAGCAATTTTTGAGTGCGGTGTTGCGGGGAATTGGGGATGGGGTAATTTTGGTGGATCAAGATTGTCGGATTCAGTTTCTAAATCGGGTGGCGGAATCCCTAACCGGATGGGAATTTGCTGATGCCAAAAATCGGGAGTTGACAGAGGTGTTTAATATTATTGATTCACAAACCCAGCATCCTGTCAATAACCCCGTTACTCTGGCGTTAGAACAGGATAGAATCGTTTATCTCACCGATGATATTCTCCTGATTACCAAAAATGGTACACCCCTACCGATCGCAGACAGCGCCGCGCCAATTCGGGATAACCAGGGGAACCTAGCGGGGGCGGTATTGGTGTTCCAAGATATTAGCGATCGCAAGCAAGCCGAAGCCGCACTGCGCCAACAGTTAGCCAGGGAACAACAACTCAACCAGTTCCAACGGCAATTTATTCACACCGTTTCCCATGAATATCGCACACCCCTCTCAATTATTCAAGCCTCAACCTTCCTGATTGAAGCCAATGATTCATCGGTACAATCTGAGAAAAATCGGCTGAATTGCCAGCGAATTAAACAGGCGGTTAAATATATGGTGGGATTGCTGGAAGATGTGTTAACCTTTGGGCAAGCTGAGGCGGGTCAACTTATCCTTGATCCGGCGCCTTTGGATTTAAAACTATTCTGTCAACAGATTATTGAAGAATACAGCCTGATTGCGAGTAATCGATCAGAAATTAAATGGCTCAGTTGCGGTCAAGGTCAAACCGCTTATCTGGACAAAAAAATTCTGCAACTGATTGTAAGAAATTTACTCACAAACGCCCTGAAATATTCTCCCGAACAGAGTCCTGTTTATCTAAGTTTCACCTGTGAAGATGACCGACTGATTGTTGAGGTCAAAGATAAAGGAATTGGCATTCCTTTAGCGGATCAACCCCATATCTTTAATGCATTCCGGCGAGCCAGCAATGCTGGGACTGTCCGAGGATCGGGTATGGGATTAGCAATTGTGAAGAAGGCAGTTGATTTACATGGGGGAACTATATCGGTTGAGAGTTCTTTGGGTGTTGGTACTACATTTACGGTTACGTTACCGTTTTCCAGACTATCGATTTAGTCATTCAATGATTTAATTTGGTTCTTTTTTACCGCCAAGTATAAGGATATACTTGTGCTGTTCCCTGTCACCCTTGTCAGTTATTTATCATGAAAAAAATATCCAGAGAAATTTCTCAAAGACTAACTAAAATACTCGTGGTTGAAGATGAGATAATTATTGCGACAAACCTGAAAGAACAGTTAGAAACCTTTGGGTATTGTGTTGGCGCGATCGCGACATCGGGAGAGAAGGCGGTGGACATGGCGACAGCACTGTGCCCTGATTTAGTGTTGATGGATATTCACCTCCAGGGAGACATGGATGGAATTGAAGCGGCACAGCTTATTTGGGAGCGTTTGTCCATTCCAGTTATATATGTTACCGGACATTCTGATCCGAGTACATTGGAACGAGTCAAAGTATCTTGTCCCTTTGGCTATATTCTAAAGCCAATTAAAGAACGGGAATTATTTATTGCCATTGATATTGCCTTACATCGCTATGCTAGAGAGCAACTCCTCACCGCCATTTTGCGAGAAATGGGGGATGGGGTAATTTTTATCGATGATCAATGTCGCATCCGTTTTCTCAACGGAGTGGCGCAGACGTTGACAGGGTGGCAGTTTTCTGAGGCAATAGAACAGGAATTAACGGAAGTTTTTCAAGTCGTTGATGCACAGGAAAGACAATCAGTTAACCTACCGATCGACTTAGCGATCCAAAACAAGTTTACTGCGGCTATCCCCAGTCATAGTGTATTAATTTCTCGGCAAAATAGAATGATTCCCATTGGCGGGAGTGTAACGCCAATTCGCGATAAAACCGATAATCTGATTGGCACAGTATTTGTTTTTCAAGACATCAGCAGTTCGACGCAATTAGAGAAAGCAAAAGGCGACTTAGAACAGACGTTAACGGCGTTAAAAACGACCCAATTTCAACTCATTCAATCCGAGAAATTATCCAGCGTAGGGCGCATGGCGACGGCATTAATCCAGGAATTCAATAATCCGATTACCTGGATTTGTGGGAATATTGTCCTCGGTCGGTCTTATTTCCGCGATATGTTAAACCTGCTGCAACTTTATCAGCAAGCTTATCCTGAGCCGACGCCAGACATTCAGCAGTTACGGGAGCGGATTGATTTAGAGTTTATTGCCCAAGATTGGCAAAAAATGTTTAATTCGATTCAGATGGGCGCCGAACGTCTGATGGATGTGACGCTATCTCTGCAAGCGCTGCGGAATTTTTCGACATTGGATGAACTGGATCAAAAGAGTTTTGATATTAATGAAACAATTGATTCGACATTATTTTTGATGCAGCATCGGCTCAAGTCCCAAGGAAAAAAGGCAGAGATTCAGGTGATCAAAAACTATAGTCAATTGCCATTCTTTAGGGGTTATGCCAGTCAGTTGCATCAGGTGTTGATCCATCTGTTGAATAATGCCATTGATGCGATAGAAGTGAAGGATGTACCGGGTATCATTAGAATAGAGACAAACGTTATTCATCATCAAGTTTCATTCCCATCCGTCGGGGAATTCGTCGGGGAATTCGTCGGGGAATCCGTCGGGAAATCCGTCGGGAAATCCGTAGGGGCGAAGCATTCGCGCCCGGATGTATCGGAGTTTTACCCAAATCTCAACGCGAATGCTTCGCCCAACCCCACATCAAACGATGCGGATGTATCGAATTTCTATCCAAATCTCAACGCGAATGCTTCGCCCAACCCCACATCAAACGATGCAGATGGATCGAATTTCTATCCAAATCCCAACGCGAATGCTTCGCCCAACCCCACATCAAACGATGCAGATGTATCGGAATTTTACCCAAATCCCAACGCGAATGCTTCGCCCAACCCCACATCAAACATCAAAAATTCTTCAATCCCCAATCCCCCAACACAAGACGTTGTAATTATTCGCATTACCGATAATGGCTGTGGGATGAGTGAGGAGGTACAAAGACAACTCTTTGACCCATTTTTCACGACAAAACCTGTGGGGACAGCCGTAGGATTAGGATTATCGGTTAGCTATAAAATTGTGGTTGAGAAACATGGCGGGAAAATCCGGTGTCATTCAGTCGAGGGTGAGGGAACAACGTTTGAAATTGAGTTACCTGTTATTAGTTATTAGTCATTCGTCATGTCCGGGACGGGTTTAGTCACATCTGGGTGAAAGGGAAACAATAGTCGTGAAACCCGCCGCGACAAACTTTTTCCATCTGGAACCAATCCCCAAGAACGCCAGTCATCCCTTAATTGGGGAAATTTACCCCAAGGAAGACAGAATTCTATTGGTGTCAATGTATTTCTCTGGAAAGCTATCCTTAATTCTATTAACCCTAACCTTCTCCTTTATCCTACCCCCGACATCAAAATCCCTATTCTGTCCCTTAGTGGCGTGGAGTAGTCATCCAGAACGGGAATTTGGAGATAATGGTCGAGATGGTACCGATGGACCTGTGGGGAGACGGGGACGAGATGGGGAAAATCGCACGATTTTTACTGATGGTTCTCCGATTAATCTGGATTTGTCGGGAGGAGATGGCGGGGATGGGGATGATGGGAAACGCGGAGAGGATGGAGATTGTTCTCGACAACCCCAAAACGTGGAGTATGACCTGCAAGCGGCGGATGGAGGCGATGGCGGAGATGGTGGGAATGGCGGAGATGGTGGGAATGGTGGGTCATTGACGGTTTATTATACAAATCGAGAGGATTTAAAACAAATTTATGTGCGTTCCGTTGGCGGACTAGGTGGACGTTCTGGACGCGGCGCTTATGGGGGAGATGGGTGTGAATGTGATGATCAACGTTGGGAGGTGGAAACCTGTACCAAAAAATCAGACAATGGTGAAGTTGATTGTAAAACAGAGAGATTTGAGTGTAAAGACGGGGACGATGGTCGAGATGGTCGAGAGGGTCAAGGGGGAAAAGAGGGAAGCCTGGGTACACTGACATTAATTAATCGTACAGAAGCGCTACCACAAGATCGACCCACCGTTACAGTTACTCTACCCCAACTGCAAAACGGCGCGATCGCACTCTCTGTAAATCAATGGCAAACTCGTAGTGGTGCAACCGCTTTACTCGCACCCAATTCGATTATCGCCAACCAGTATCGGGAGTTTGTCGGACGTTTAGAAGGTTCCTTTGAGTTGGTTTGGAATGCACAACGGGCGATTAGCGATTTCTATAATCAACCCCTATCCCTCAGTCTCAAATCCGATCAACGCATTGATGTATCCTTGCCCAAAGAGGTTTGGTTTGATGGCACAATGTCTCAACAGGGGGGTGTAACGAGATTTGTCGTCACCAATGCGCTACTAGAAAAAGAAGCCACTCAACTGACGCGGGCAGATTTTGCCGGAAATCGTTCAGACTTAACCTTTAGTGTCGTGGATTTAGCTGGGAAGTCCGACATGCTGGACACCCAATTCTCGTTAAAATATCGCACCGCCAATTCCGGCGATCGCTTCCGTCGATTCTATGATTATAGAACCCGGTATGACGGGATTATTCCGGCGGAACTCGTCACCCGCCATAACAACCGCTATACCCTAGAAATAGGCAAACTCCCCATAGAAGCTGAATACCTGCGTCCCGGAGTCGCGATTGAGATTGAATTAATCGCCACTCGTTCCTTTGCGGGAAACTCAGCGCACCAGGAAATGAATTGGCGCGGAGAAATTCGATAAAATAAGGCAGTTTATAACGCCGTATTTCTAAACAGTTCCCCAGAGATAAACCCAAAAACAGCAAAGAAACACCTATGACCACCACAGCACCTGCAAAAACCAAGTACGAAGCCATAATTGGTCTAGAAACCCATTGCCAACTCAACACCGCCACCAAAATATTCTCCTACTCCTCCACAGAATTTGGCAATCCCCCCAACACCAACATCGACCCGATATGCATGGGACTTCCTGGAGTGCTACCTGTCCTCAATCAAAAAGTCCTGGAATCCGCCGTCAAAGCCGGATTAGCCCTCAACTGCCAAATCGCCCCCTATAGTAAATTTGACCGCAAACAATACTTTTATCCCGACCTACCCAAAAACTATCAAATCTCTCAATATGACCTCCCCATCGCCGAACATGGTTGGTTAGAAATCGAACTCATCGATGACGACGGAAACCCCATTGACAAAAAAATCGGCATCACTCGCCTGCACATGGAAGAAGACGCGGGAAAACTCGTCCATGCGGGAAGTGACAGACTCTCCGGTTCCACCTACTCCCTCGTTGATTTCAACCGTGCGGGTATCCCCCTCCTGGAAATTGTCTCAGAACCCGACTTACGTTCTGGCAAAGAAGCCGCAGAATATGCCCAAGAATTGCGCCGGATTATGCGCTATCTGGGTATCAGCGATGGCAACATGCAGGAAGGTTCCCTGCGCTGTGACGTGAATATTTCCGTGCGCCCCGTCGGTCAAAAAGAGTTTGGCGTGAAAGTCGAGATCAAAAACATGAACTCCTTTAACGCCATTCAAAAAGCCATTGACTACGAAATAGAACGGCAAATTGAGGCAATTGAAACCGGGGAACCCATTATCCAAGAAACCCGCCTCTGGGAAGAAGGAAGTCAACGCACAATTAGTATGCGAGTCAAAGAAGGCTCTAGCGATTACCGCTACTTCCCCGAACCCGACTTACCCCCAATTGAAGTCTCCAAAGAACAATTAGAACAATGGCGCAGTGAACTCCCCGAACTTCCCGCCCAAAAACGGCATCATTATGAAAGCGAATATGGGCTTTCGGCGTATGATGCTCGTGTATTAACCGAGGATAAACTGGTTGCCGAATATTTTGAAGCCGTTGTAACCGCAAATGCCAATCCAAAACAAACGGCAAACTGGGTAATGGGAGATATTGCGGCTTATCTGAATACCGAGAAACTAACGATTACAGAAATTGCGCTCAAACCGTTAATTTTGGCAGAACTGATTCAGCTCATTGAAGACAATACAATCAGTGGCAAAATTGCCAAAGAAATTCTCCCGGAACTGCTGTCGAAAGGTGGTTCAGCCAAGGAAATAGCTGAAAGTCGGGGACTGATTCAAATCTCTGATGTCACCCAACTCGAAGCCATCATTGATGAAGTGATTGCCGCTAATCCCAAGGAATTGGAACAGTATCGGAATGGTAAAACCAAGCTGCAAGGTTTCTTTGTCGGACAGGTGATGAAGAAAACCAGTGGACGAGCAAATCCTAAATTAACCAACCAAATTTTAGGGAAAAAATTGAAAGGATAAATTGTCGGGTGTATTAGAGAAGCGTAACCCACCATGGCTCAATCGCCAAGATGGTGCGATCGCGAATCAAAATTGAGGAAGTTCGCGATCGCGTGATTGATTTGTTCGCGATCGCCCTTATCTGGTCCAAACGCCGCAGCATGACCGTAGACTGAGTTTAGCACCATAAGTTGGGCATGAGGAATGAGTGCGGCTTCTGCGGCGACATCGGTGACAGCAAAATAGGCATCAGTGCGAATGGGTAGAAAGAGAACCTCTGCTTTCACCCCCCTCAAAGCCTTTTCTAATGATCCATTCATACCAGGGGTAAAACTAACATCATGAGCCGCCCAAGTCTGAAAGTGACATAAAAGATCATTAGCATCTTTTTCATGATAGCGGGTGCGCCATTTAGCCAAAAATTCATCCAAAGAACTCGCCTGAGTATCAGGATACCTTTGATACATTTGTGATGAATAAAACTCTGGCGAAAAAGCCCAAGGCGCCCAAGCTTCAGACATACGCGAAAGTCCTAACAACGGAGGTTCTGTATAATTGCCCTCTTGGAACGCCGGATCAGAACGAATACAGGATATTAAACTATTGAGAAATAAACGAACATGCCAGGTAGCCCGACAACTTCCGGCAATTATAACAGATTTTTGTACCATTTCCGGGTAACTCACCGCCCATTGAATTGCCTGTTGTCCCCCCATACTCGCACCAACAACAGCACGAATCTCTTTAACACCAAGATGCTTTAGAAATGCCAATTGTAAATTCACATTATCCCGAATCGTTACCGCCGGAAAATTAGCACCGTTAAACGGTGGCGGAGTATTACTCGGAGAACTACTGCGCCCATTCCCCAACAACTCCGTATGAATAATCCAGTCTTTTTCTAGATCTAAAGCCAAATCAGGACCTTGCAGATAAGCCAGATCATAATAACTTTGAGAAAAAGCCGTACAAGTGACAATTGGTGGTTGTGATGACGGTGTACCACTAATTCGATAAGCTAAATTAACCTGAGGTAATACAACACCAGATTCCAGTTGAAAGCACTCAAGTGTAAACGTATTAAATTTAGGAGCTGGAAAAATACCCATTATTCGTCATTCGTCATTTGTTGGCAAACAGGGAACAGGCAACAGTAAATACACAATTCAACTCTACATCAGCTTACTTTCATATATATTGTTTTTACGATAAACTTTTCCATCAAATACACAATTCCTCTGCATACCTCTGCGTACCTCTGCGTTAACCTCTGCGTCCTCTGCGTTAAAAAAATAGGTATCAATCATACATTTGTAGGGGCGGATTATACTGTTATCTGTTGCGAGAGATAAAGATGTAAATAAACCCGCCCTACCCCAAGTTTCTCATCCTCCATAAAATAACCTGGGTATCCAAATAACCAATGACAAATTCATCTCCAAAATAGAGCCGAAAAAACACAAGCCATAATTAACCCCGTCGCATCTGCCAATAAAGCTGCCACAAGTGAATAACGGATACGAGTAATGCCAACGGCGCCAAAATAAACAGCCAAAACATAAAACGTTGTTTCTGTACTACCCATCATTGTCGAAGCCAAAAACGCACTATAGGAATCCGGCGCTCGTTCCACTACTTCACTCAAGATACCAAATGCTCCGCCTCCAGACAGAGGACGGATTAACGCCATCGGTAATACTTCAGCAGGCATACCAATTAAGCTGGTTATCGGATTTAATAGAATTGAGAGTGCTTCCATCGCCCCCGACGCCCGAAACATACCAATTGCCACTAAAATAGCGACCAAAAACGGGATAATCCGAATCGCAATCTCAAACCCCTGTATCGCCCCTTCCGTCACCGCTTCATAAACTTTCACCCCTCGTCCGACACCATAGGTGATAATCAATAAAATTAATGTGGGAATTAGCCAATAGGAAAGAAAATCTTGGTCGAAGAAACCACCTAAACTTTGGCTGGTAATCACCCCATAAACCATAGAAAAGAGAAATCCAGCCATAAAACCCCAAGCGATAATTTTAGAAACTAGACCGGCTGGATACAACAAATGTGAAAAATCAGGTTCTTCAACGGGCTTGACTTCATCCTCTATTTGCAATACCGTTTCTTGTCCTGACTCATCGGCTATACTCGCCTCAGATACTTGACTCCTTTTGCGTAAAAACAACGCCACTAAAACCCCGACAAGGGTAGAACAAGTCGTAGACAACAACGTAGGTAGCCAAATTGCGGCGGGATCACTACTATTGGCTGCGGCTCGTACACCAATTACACCCAAGGGAAATAGGGCAACACTTGATGTATTAATTGCCAGAAACAGACACATCGCATCAGTTGCCGTTCCTGGAAACGGATTCAATTTATTTAACTCCACCATTGCCTTGATGCCAAATGGAGTCGCCGCATTCCCTAAACCCAGCATATTGGCAGAAATATTCAGAATCATCGCCCCCATTGCTGGATGGGTGGGAGGTACATCGGGAAAAAGTCTCACCATCAAGGGTTTGAGCACAGTTGCCAGATTGTACATCAGTCCACCCGCTTCCAGAACCCGCACTAATCCTAACCAAAGTGCCATCACCCCAATCAAGCCAATGGCTAACTCGACGGCGGTTTTGGCGGATTCAAAACTGGCGTCAGTAATGGCTTGCATCCTGTCGGTATACCCGGCAAATAGGATAGCGACAGCAATAAAGCCGACAAAGACAACGTTGATAGCGCTGGGTTTCCTCGATAGTTGGGAGGACATACTGAATAACTCTAAACAGACAAACTCTTAGGATAACGGGAAAGGACCGAAGGCAAAAGCCCTCAGTCCTATAATCGTTCTGTACACGAATAATCAGTTCTAGATGTCTTGGCTACCAACGATTGAGTCGAGCCGTAGGGATACGAAGCGTCTTCTAGGAAGGAGTCAGGTATCGCTGCATTACATTAAACCGATTTGTTGCAGAATGCCTTGCCCTGTGAGGTATTCGGTTGCGATACCGATGACGAAACCCAGCATCGCCAAGCGACCATTCCAGGTTTCAGCAAATGAGGTGAAGCCAAACTTTGTTTCTTGTTCTTGCATAACTATTCCCTCTAAATACCCTTTGGTGTACGTTTTCGCCTTGTCCAATTACCCGTCTTTTGCCATTACATTAAGCCGAGTTGTTGCAGAATGCCTTGACCTGTGAGTAATTCGGTCGCGATACCGATGACGAAACCCAGCATCGCCAAGCGACCATTCCAGGTTTCAGCAAATGAGGTAAAGCCAAACTTTGTTTCTTGTTCTTGCATGAGTGGTGTCTCCTGTATCTGTCTCTGTAATAAAATGTAACGTACTTTTTCTAAAACCGCAATATTTCTTTAGATTCATTAGCCACACAATCTGGTATGAGGATGATTAATTTTGCTTATGTAGAGACGTGCCATGGCACGTCTAGGATCAGGGGAAGACAAGTGAAGGGTTAAGCGTAAGCCCCGACACCCGCCCGGAGTTCAAACTCCGGGCTAAAAGCTTAAGTCCATTAAAATGGACTAACACTAGAGATGCATTCGTCTTTAGACGACTGCAAGCTTTTGGTTTCTTGGGTTTCACCCCAAGGCGGTTGGTGAGACTGGTGCAAGATGTAAGTTCAAACAGGTTCAAAAAACGAGCGATCGCGCACAACTGTGATCATGAAAATCCCTTTCATTCTCCCATTCAACACTGAAAACGTCGGTCGAGGCAGGTTGAGTCACATCGAGGTAGGAAAAAACACGATAAAAGTCAAACTCGCCCCTACATTCGTCAACACGGAAAACTTGGGTTGGGGCGGGTTGAGTTACATCGGCGTAGAAAAAAACACGATAAGAGTCAAACCCGCCCCTACATTCTGGAAAACCCTTGTCTTGGGAATTTCCCTAGTCATCACTCCAGGGTTCACCAACGCCACCCATGGGGCTAACCCCCAACAACTGGAACAGCTAAAGACAACCAATGCTTGTCCTCAATGTGACTTAACCGATGCTGATTTAAGCAATGCTAATCTTCAACAGGCAGATTTGAGCGGTGCTAACTTAAAAGGAGCAATCCTAACGGGGGCTAACTTAAAGAGAGCCAATCTCAGCAACGCCGAATTGAATGGTGCTAAATTGGCTGGGGCAAATTTAGCGAGGACGAATTTGAGGGAGGCGAAACTGGCGTTAAGAGAACGGGATGCTAATAACCCCTTACCCTCTCAGGTCGAACCCGATAATCTCTACAATACTCTATCCTGGCTGGGCTATTTTCCGGCATTTATTGCCAATTGGTATGAAGCCGTGGTCACCGATTTGCGCGATGCTAACCTGCAGGGGGCTGACTTGTATCGGGCTAACCTGAATGGGACGCTACTCACTCGTGTTAATCTCCAAGAGGCTCAACTCGACTACGCTAGCTTAGTCAGCACGCACTTACAGGAAGCTACACTCACCAACGCGAACTTAGTCAGTGCAGATCTACGCAATGCTAATTTAACCGACGCCCAACTAGAGGTAACCGATATTCGCTCAGCGGATTTGAGGGGCGCTAACCTGAATCATGCCAATCTGGATACAGTGAATGGGGATAGCGCTAACTTAAGCGGTGCTAATTTAAGTCAAGCTTATATCAGTAACGCTGATTTTAATGGCGCGGTTTTAGTGAGGACAACACTGCAAGGAGCGGTTGTGAATGGGAGCAATTTTCAGAAGGCTGATTTGAGTCAGGCGAACTTGCAAGAGGCGCTATTGAAAGGGACGGGACTCAATCGTGCTAATTTGACAGGGGTGAATCTGGAGGGGGCAGACTTGAGCAATGCTAAACTCGCGATCGCAGACCTAACCAATGCCCAACTGACGGGGGCGATTCTTCATTCAGCTTACCTGCACAGCGCCACGCTAACCAATGCTAACTTGAGTGGTGTGGATTTGCAGCAGGCGCAACTGCGAGAGGCGAATTTAAGTAATGTTACATTGGTTGGCGCCACCTTAGAAGATGCCAGCCTGATTCGTTCCACGTTAACTGGGGCTAATTTAACCTATACAAATTTAACCCGATGTGATTTACGCGGGGCTAACTTAACTGGGGCAGATTTGAGTTATGCTAACCTGACGCAAGCCGATTTTGCCCAAGCCGCTTTGATGGGTGTAACCTTACAGGGCGCGAACCTCAGCGACGCCAACTTCAAAGGCGCGGTTCGCTAATTTTTGGCGACGTTAGAGCTGAAGTTCCCCCTGTGCAGATGTACTACACCTAGTGGGACTTGAACGAAAAAAAGAACTTTATTTTGTGTTAATTTTTGTTTAAGTCCCGAAGTATTTCTGCCGCGCTGCAGTAGTACAATCTAAACTGACTTATGTGTAAAATCCAACCGCAAAATCAGAATAAATTTGTTCTAAAGCATTGAAGTGCGGAGTCGGAGTTAGATTCGAGGATACAACCAATGAATAACCAACAATGAATAACCAACTCAAAAAAATTCTCAAACACATCCTTCGATTATTGGCACAACAGATAAAGTCAAGACTTTATATTATAAATTTATTGAAAAATAAAGAAGAAATTTATTTAGAAATTGGTGCAGGAAACAAGAAGGGTAAAAAGGGTTGGGTTACCCTAGATTTAAATATGAAGAGTGATATATGCTGGGATTTGCGTGAAGGTATACCTTTTCTCGATGAAAGTATTCATAAAATATATTCATCTCATCTTTTTGAACATCTGTACTTCGACGAAGGACAACTATTACTATGAATCCTATTTAAAAGGTAATGAATTAGATATAAGTAAGTTTTTGAATTATAATTCAGCCATGAGAACTTCCTTAATTTATCGTCTATCAAAAAACTTATTTTTTCGGGTTGGCGTTTTACTATGCGCCTGCACAGCACTGGTTTTTGTTACAATTATTGGATTTAACCAACACTTTGACACAAAATACTTGTATGTAGCCGGACTTTCGTGGTGGAAAGGATTAAATGCTTATGATCCTGATGTAGCCAGCCGACTCGGTGCAAACCAGAGTGCTGGTAGTTTTTTCTATCCCCCCCAGATTGCCCCCCTGTGTCTTCTATTAGGGGCATTTTCCTGGACGCAAGCAAAGGTAATGATGACCCTTTTAAATGTCTTTTGTACTGGAATATTGGCATTTTTTGGTGTACTTCTGGTTAAACAACCTCAGGTGAAACAAGTCAGAGTCCCAGGTTCTAGTGCGGAATGGTTTATTCCAGCCATTGTTATCGCTAATCCATTTACCCTCAATATCATTTTACTTGGACAAACGACTCTAATCGTTGCTGCAGCGCTTGTTAGTGGCTGGTATTATGCTTATCGGAAACGCTGGGTGTTGAGTGGTGTTCTGATTGCCATTTCTACAATTAAGCCACAGTTGAGTCTGCTGATTATCCTGTGGCTGATTTTAGAAAGGCGTTGGCGACTCTTGGCAGTAGCAGCCATGACAACCTTGATTTTCTGCCTAGTTCCCATGGTGATTACGGGTCCTATTGATGTGTTTGCCCACTGGTTTTCCTCATTGGGTAAACATAAAGACATATTTGCTAATGTTTTGGGTTCTCCAGCGGTTTTTAGTATTCAAAACTTACTCTACACAATGGGTATGGAAATGCCACAGTTATTGTTTTTGGGGATTGTGATTACGGGTCTAGTTTGGCGGTATCGTTCCCGACTGATCATGGATGATGTGATTGGACTGTTGATGGCAATTTCAGTATTATTTGGTTTCGCCCATCATTATGATTTAATCGCGTTAGCACCGTTGATGGCAGCATTCTGGCGGCATTTGTCTCATCGCCCAAAAGCGACCTTAGTTGCCTTAACTATGATGTTTATAATGTTTTTTCCTCGAAATGTTTTAATGACATTTATTCCCAGTGAATTACTGCTACAATATCGGGTACTGTTGGTGATTGGCGTAACCATTTGGTTAGGGGTAATGAGCGTGAAGCGTAAAGCAGAAATTTGGGGAATGTCGTAGGGGCGCACCGACGTGCGCCCACCGACGTGCGCCCAAGAAATCCGTAAAATCTACAGATTTTACGCCAATAGGCAACAGGAATTCAAACACCCTCTTGAGCAGCCGTTAATATCGAATTGCCTGTCGGCGGTAGACACCATAAGAAGGTGTTGCCTCTGCTTTCACACCATTGGCAACAACCCCTAAAACAGATGCTCTAGCAATCTTTAATCCATCAAACGCTTTCATCACCAAGGAACGGTCGGTTTTCTCAACCCCCACCACCAGTACTGTGCCATCTGCCTGAGCCGCGAGCAGATTTCCATCCCCCAAACCCAGAAGCGGTGGGGTATCGTAGATAACTAGGTCAAACTGAGCTGTCACTTGCTCCATGAGAGACTGCATCTTTTCAGAGGAAAGCAGTTTGATTGGGTCGGATAAACTCTGACCCGCCGTCAAAACAAACAAGTTTTCGTCCAGAGAGGATTTTTGGATAGCATTCTGAAGTGTTAAGTCTGTCACAATGATATCGCTAAGTCCCTGAGTATTGGGTAAGTCTAAACGACTGTGAAGCTGAGGACTGCGTAAATCCGTGTCTACGAGTAAAACCCGCTTGCCAATCGTGGCGGCAGTTTGAGCCAGGTACAAAGCCACCGTTGTTTTGCCATCTCCTGGTACAGCAGAACTAATTGCCAGTGACTGGATAGACTTCTTGGTACTCAGCAAACGGATATTGGTATATAGAGAGCGGAAGGCTTCCATAAAGGGTGAAGTATTGTACTCGGTGCGGCGATTTTTAGAAAACCAATGACGCTCTTGTTCAGGTTTAGAATGAGCAACTTGGGCAATAATAGCCAGTTGACTAGGTTGCTTAGAGAGTTTTTGAAATGATTTGGTCCAAGGAATCACCCCCAGAATTGGCAGCTTTGTGGCCCCCTTGATGTCTTCCGGAGTGTGGAAGACTGTATGGAAAATCTCGACTAGAAAACCGACGCCGATACTTAGGAAGACACTTAAAATTACGGCTATAGCTAAGGGACGCTTCAGGGAGTGCGCTTCGACCGGTACTGGCACACCATTTGCATTATCCCAGATTTCTGGAGGGTTAATTAACTCCCAGGGAATTTCTTGTTGAGCAGCATCGAGTTTTAAGGTTTCTCGTTTAGACAGAAATTCCTTCAGGTTATCCGTCGCCACACTAAGATTCCTATCTAAATCACCAACCTGTCGGGTTACAGTAGGCAACTGCTCAAGCTGTTGATTAATCTGAGTTTCCGTTTGGAGAATGGTTTGATAGCGATCTTCTAACCCCTGGATTTTACCCGCTAAATTTTCTAGGACATCTTGAGATTGTTGATTCAGTAGTAGACGCAAATTTTGCTGCCGTTCACGTAAAATTTCCATTGGGGGGCTATCTGCCCGAAATTGTGCCGATTCTGAGGCGATTTGGGCTTCTACTTTCTGCAGTTCTGAGATTAGGGTGCCATAAGCCTGGGCATCTGTCGATAAAACTGCCGTGGGATCAGCTTGATTAAACTGTTGTTGTAAGGCATTGTAGAGCGAACGGGTTTCAGCGAGTTGAGCAGCAGTCTCTAATCGGTTTCTGCGAATGAACAGCACATGTTCTGTTAGTTGTCGGTCGGCTTGCTCCGGATCGACCAAATTATACTTCTGTCGTAGCTCTTGCAGTTGCCCTTGGAGTTGGTCAACTTGCTGCTGGAGACGAGGAAGCTGGGACTCAATAAATGTAATCCCTTGCGTCAGGGTTTTTTGGCGTTCTTGTAGACTATAGTCGAGGTATCTATCAGCAATAATTTTCAAAACAAAGTTAATTTTTTTTATATCTTCATCTTGATAAATGACTTCTAAAATTTTAGTACCGAAGTCTTCAGCGTTTTTTTCATACGTGATGCGAACAATTGACAGACTTCCCATCAGGGAATTATAGTCCATATCCGGATACCGATACTGTAGCTTTTCGAGCACTGGATTCATCAGTTGGGGGCTTTGCAAGACCCGAATCTGAGACTCGTAATCTAATAAACTTGTGTGTTCCAGATTGGGTGTTTGTATATTTGCACCTTGACGTTGAGACTGCAAAAATTGATTTCTTAACAGGTTTTCTGCGGTAACTGGCTCAACTAAGAGTTTAAAAGACCCTTGATATTCTGGGATGTACTGTTTCTTGCTCCAGAGCAGCCAGAGTGCGGAAGCGACAATTAATGTTAAGGCGACTCCTGTCATTAACCAGGCTCTCCGACGAAAAACAGCCAAAACCCAGGCTAAATCTACGGTTTGTCCATCACTTTGAGTGGCTTCGGCTGAGTGAACCTGAGGCAACGACTTGAGCGGTTTGCCATTGGACTGGGCTGGAAATGGCTGTAAATTGTGTTCAGTATCCATCAGAAGCACCTCTAGAGTCTTGGGTTGACTGAACCGAAGCAGGGATTAATTGGGCTGAGTCCAGTTCAAGGTCGGTATATCTCTATTTTAGGGATTTCCCTAGTCTGTGTAGGTGACCTTTGTTTGTATAGTAGTGATTTTAATCGCCGGAACCTAAGTGGCTCCGCCAGTTTTTCTATGACATTACACTTTGAATTGCTCTAAATTAACGTTGGATAAGTCTCTTTCGTGAACAAAACGAGATGAGATACCGGGTTGAGCAAAATATTTTTCCATGAGTTCTTCTGGGTTTTTCTTACCACCTCCTTCTTTTTCTATTAGCTTGGCAACATAAGTACATAGACCGTGCCGAATAGCATTAAGTTGTTTGAGTGTTTGCTCACGGATTGTGTGGGGATTAGGTGGTGATGCTTTCCACCGTTGTACCGCTTGAGCAACGGCATCCGCTTCAGGGGGAACAATGATTGAGTTCTCACTAGTGAAGAATTCATCGCGTCCTCCCTTACTTGGCGTACTCACCACCGGAATACCACAAAGCAGATATTCTACTGAGGCATACATGGCTCCTTCTACAGCGGAAAGGCAAAGACCTGCGTAAGCCTGATTCAGCTTTTTGGCGAGTTCAGGGCGGGGAATGAATTCTCTATTGTACTCAGCGTGTGCTAATTCGGGACAGATCGTAGGCAAGTCACCGCCGTAGGAGACAATCATTAAATTTTGTATATCTTTAGCTAATCCATGCCGCTTGAAAGGGAGAAGCTGGG
Organism: Coleofasciculus sp. G3-WIS-01; assembly: GCF_040223135.1. Taxonomy (NCBI): domain Bacteria; kingdom Bacillati; phylum Cyanobacteriota; class Cyanophyceae; order Coleofasciculales; family Coleofasciculaceae; genus Coleofasciculus; species Coleofasciculus sp. G3-WIS-01. The sequence goes on along the minus strand of NZ_JAVJZI010000283.1, from coordinate 26,385 downwards.
CGGTATAGATGGCGTCGTAGTGCTTTGGCTGATTCAGGGGTTGGTAGATATGCTCATTGACATAAACACTGGAACTAACGTGCGCTCCCTGTATGAGCCAGCGTTTGCGCCAGACTTCTTCATCAGAGGCGTTGACCATCAGGTGATAGGATCTGCCTGATAGCTGGTGCTGGATTTGATGCTGCTTAAATTTAACCATTGGTTTCCATCGCGCTGACCATCCCCCTGGACTTTCTAAGACATGTTTGGGTTGAAATCCTTTGGGTAGGGTCGGGAATGCTCCGATGTAAGAAACGATTAGTGGTTCAGTGCTAAGAATGTAAAACCCCTGAAATATCACCGTGACGCGCCTCTGTATTGATTATCTAAGATGTATGGTAATATTACGGCAGCCTACTTGGTTTGACAAGTTCATACGAAGTTGACGTTCTATCATGTGATTCTGAGCCAAGCGTGAAGTTTTATCGCCTAAATGCCACCTAAAATATTGATATTAAATTTATATCAAAATGGCTTAAGGAATAAACTTTAAAATCGAGAATTCATCCCCACTAATACTCTACCAGCGATAATAGCGGTAGGGTTCATCGCCTAAGTCAAAATCTGCCCGGTAATCGGAATGATAAAAGCCACTTTCAGTAGTGGATGAGCTGTTTTGGTTTGATTTTTGCTCTATTCGTTTGAAAATTGTACCATCAACTTGGAAGCTGGCGCCCAAGTTTGCCAGAATTTGTGCGATCGCTCTCGTCTGTCGCCATCGGGTATAACGTAAGTAGGTCTTGACATCCGCGTTCAAACTGTTGGGGTAAATCTGGGCAAAAATCCCTACCCCATTCCCGATTTGCAGGCGACTTAATAAACCATTTGCAGCCACCTCACCCCCAGATTGAATTAACCAAGCCTGATGTTCGGTGCGCGATCGCAAATCCGAGGCGCTGAGTCCACTAGTCTCTCTCCAGTTAGGGACAGCCAGCGAACCCGCAAACTCCTTCACCGGTTTAAGACGAATCCCCAAAGGCGCAGCATCGGAATGTCGAGGTAAGAAAAACACCGTCCCCCCACGATTTAGGTAGGCGCGTAACTCCTCATCGGTTACAGCAGCTTGGCTGCCGATGATGACGAGTTCAGCGTCAGCTGTGATAGAACTTGTCCGTTGGTAAATCAAACCTAATCCATCCAGTTGAGTCGCCTCCTCATCGCTACCCATAAACAGAACCTGATCAGCTTTAGCAGAAAGGGATGGAGTAGAACCATAAGCAATCAGTTGTTGCGCCAGTTGACGTGCAGCTGCATCCATTGGTACATGGTCTTCTAGGTCTAACGTATTCCAAATCAGCCGCCCTTTGCCATAGTTTAATTCCATTAGTGGCGTGTACGCTAAATCAAACTCACACTCTAAAATCGGTCGCCAAGAACTATGGTGCGGCTTTTCCACCGCCGCACTACTGACTGCGCCGCGATTTCCCCAGTGCCACCCATAGAATGGTGTACCGTGAGGACTAGGGTTCATACCTCCCTGAGTGGTATCCGGATAAGCCTCAACCAGAGTACTCTCGCCTCTCCAGTCTCGCAAATCCATCTGATCCAATCCCTTCACTACCGGATGAGTCTGATCAACAGGGAAAACCCGACGACTTAGATGGGGGGAAACCCGCCAACCGATTGTGCGACGTATCCATTCCGGGTTTTGCGGGAAAATAATGGCTTGACCCCCTTGACTGACAAAGGCGGCTAAATTACCAGGGAGTTTGTACCCATCTGACAAAACCTCGCGACCAATCACCAGCAGTGACTGGGTCAATGAACCATCCCAGGGGACAACATTGTATCCCAACTGCTTCAGCATCTGGCTAGTTTTACCCACTGGGTCAAATACAGCGATTGGGAATGGGGTGCAATACTGTTCGGTTAACCTCTCCCCCAACCCCTCTCGTGAAGAAAAGGTTTTGTCCTCTGTCCTCTCCCTTACAAGGGGAGAATGAGAGGGGTGGAGAGAGGAGTCCGACTCCCCCATTCCCCGTCCCCCCTTCGAGGGGGGAACGAGGGGGGTAGAAAGGGGGGCTGGGGGGGTTAGGTTTGCCTTATCCGATTGGGATGGGGTGTGACTGAACACTCGAAACGAGAAGTTGTCTTGATGCTGCTGATTGCCAATCTCAGCGCTGAGGCGAATTTCTCCGTCAACTTTGCCCTTGACATTGGGTAAATCTAATGCTATAGGAAAGAACAGGGTTTGAGCCGTCTCAATCGTTCCAGTTTCTTCACCTGTGGCGATAGGTTTACCTGCCAACAGCACTTGCCAGTTGTAGGAAAAATCTTGTTTTGCCCGAGTATCATTAATCAAGACAACTTGCTTTTGGAGTCTCTCTCCCCCGGAAAAACTGTGGTCTTTCGCCGTAAACGCCTCGGCGGCTCCTGCAATCCAAGCCAAAGTGGGGCGATTGTTTGCCAAAATCGCTTGTCCTCCTGGATGGATAATATAGCTCTGGGGTTGGAAATTGTACCAGAGAGATTTTGGCACTTGCTTGAGATAGGGTCCCCGTTGCCCCGGTGTAAACGCCCCCAGATCCACATTTTCTCGTCCTGCGTCCGAAACCTCCCAACCGTGACCCAGATTCCAGGGAATCATCCCACCCGTCATGCCAAACGTGCGCCAACTACGCCAGGTGTTTGTGCTGAACAATTCCTGCAAGCTCTGGAAAGCCGGGGCAAAATTGAGTTCCTGGTTATTGTGCCAACTCTGATACTCCTGCTCTTGGACAAATAATTCACGAATTTTCTGGCGGTAAGCGGGAGTTTCTAGTTCATACGCTTCTTTGCCCAGGTAAATGGCGCTAAACTCAGTCATTAAGGGTTCACTGGTGATTGCCCCCCCAAACCCATTGCGGCTACGCATCATTGTTGCGTGAAGGGGTGTGCCGAATTCCACCACCATGTAGGGCATATCGCCATACTTTGTCCAGTGGGAGAGCCATTCCTCTCGTTCTTGCAGGGGAATCAGATTTAAATAGGAGTTTAGGGCATAGACATCACCAACGGATGCCCCTTCGTGCATGAGGACGGGTCGCGTGGGATCATAGGTTTTAATGGTCGCCACGGCTTCATCACCGATGGGATATAATTTGCGGATGCGATCGTCGGCTACCTGTTGACCGAGGAACCCTTCAATCGTTTTTTTGCCAATGCGTCGGGGGTTTTGGTCATCCCCGTGACCGAAAAAATTGGGGCTATTTGCCCACATCAGAATGGATGAATGGTTACGATAGCGACGCAGTTCAGTGATCATGCGCTGCTCCCAGCGCTTTCTCTGATTTGGTTGACGCCACTGTTCCGGCGAACCAATGTGAGACATGCTCAGGGCGGGAGCGATGATGGGAAACCCTTTCAAGTCGGCGCGTTCAGCCAAGAGTTCTCGGAAGTGCCATTGACCCCGCTCATCATGATCCCAGGGCCAAAATTCGGCAATATTGAAGCCAGCCCAAACATAGCCCTCAATCATCCGGTCAGCTACATCTGGGATACCCACTCCCCAACCTTGCCATTGATCCTGGTAGACAATTGGACGTAGGCGAATTTCAGTCCCGTTTAAGTAAAATTTTCGCCCTTCAATCCAAAACTCCCGAAAGCCGAAGGGTTGGTCGTATGTATCGTCAAGTCCAGCGCCCTGGATTTCTAGGCGCAGGGTGTAGAGATTGGGTTGGTTAATATCCCAGAGTCGGGGATTAGACCAGTCCCATGCGAGTTGTAAGACTTGACTGGGTTTAGCTTTGACGTTCGCTTGGGCGCTAAATTGCCGCTCAATTTTCCCTTGCTCGTTAACCAGTTTAGCGACAAGCTTAACAGTGCCAGTTTGGGTTACATTCGCCAGTTCGACATCGAGTTTAAGTTGCTGTTGTCGGGTGGAGGGTTGGACAAAAATATCACTGATGTGAGAACCTTGGGGTAAACTAAGCAACCGTACTTCACCAATGAGTCCCCGAGAGGCTAGCTGGGCTTCCGTGGTATAGGTTTCATTGGGACTCATAATCACAGTTTTTGCCTGCTCATCAGTGGCGGCTACAACCAAGAGGCTGAAGGTGACTTCTGTCCCCGGTGGAACCATGGAGGTGATGTCTACGGCACCGTAGGGCCACTCCACTTGACCACATTGTTTACCGTTAACGTACAGGAAGGCATCGGTACTCACTCGCTGTAGGTCAAGCAAAAAAGAGCGCCCTTGCCAATTGGCGGGGATTTTCACAGTGCGTTGATACCAGGCTTTGGAGAGGGATTTGCCATTAAAGTTTTGCCATGCGGTTCCTGTTCCTCGGGAAATGAGTCCAGGTACAGTAGCATAGTTCTCCTGCTGCCAATCCCCTGGCACCCAAATCGAACCCCAGTCATCCTGTGGCAGTTGGGGTTCGGTGGTATCTGGGGCTGGGATAAATTGCCATATCCCGTTCAGGTAGATTTGCCCACGTTTGCTGTTGGGGATTTCTAGTGAACCTAGGGTGGGGTAGGTACTGAGTTGTGCTGTGGGACAGGGGAGGGTTTGACTTTGTGGAAAGATATGACTAATGCATCCAAAGACAATGGCGGCTATGAAAAAGAGTCCGAATAGTTTTGCCAGCTTAGGGGTCATTGGTTGGAGGGGGGAAATCCCAAAATAACTTGTTGAATAATCTTCTGAGCTAACCTTTTCGTATAAGTTTGTGATAACGACGCCATAGCCACCAGTACAGCTTTGAAAAAAAAACTCTTTGAGTTTGGTCGATCCCTGCTTGTCAACCCCTGGCATCCAATCTGGTTTATAGTTCTCTGTAGCTGGGCTGTCCTTTTCGTGATTTTCCGCCGTAAGTTCAATTCAATTCTATTTGGCTACTGCTTGTTTGCCATAGGGTTGGCTTTGTGCCTGCTGGGAGGAGTGATGTTGAATTACTTACTAATGGTTTTTGGCGGACTCTACTTGTTGTGGTACACGCGCCGTGAAATTGGCTCTCTTCTTTTGTTCTATGGCTTGTTCTCCTATGGAATAATTTTCAGTATTGGAACTACCTTCTCTGTGAATCGCTATGTTTTTGCGATTGTGTCTTTAGCAATCGCACTTGGTCTAGTACTTGAAAAGCATCCACGCTGGGGATACGCTACGATTAGTTGTTTTGCCATTCTCCTTGCTAGCTTCTCGGTTCAATTTGCCCAACACCTGTGGGTAGGCTGAAGGTTCGAGTTATGGTGTGACGCCTAGAGATCCCTTGTCTGGTGAAAGCAAGAGATTCATCTGAGAGTTGGGTCTTTACTTGTGGTGATAACGCCAGATTATAACCTTGATATTTCTAGGTTATAAGCTTTTTTTATCGGAGAACTTGTATTGTCGGCTACATTTTCCACCAAGCATCCGGAAGAACCTACATTTCCAGGAAGACCCTCGTTGGTTACCCGACTTCCAGATTAATTGATTTCAGTAGGAAGGTCAGTTAGACTACGATCTAATACAGCAAAACCTGTCCCTTGTAATTGGAAAATGTTCTCTGTGGGTAGCAATTCATTAACGGCTCGTTGCACTTCTAATGCATTGTAATCATCCCAAATGATGATTCCTTTATCGTTGATTAACTTCAAAGCCTTCGCTGAATCACTTTTGCAGGTTAAATAGGAATGATCGCCATCAATTAACACAATATCCATTTGTCCCAAGTAAGAACTATAGTCGAAGGTTCTAGAGTCGCCATAAAGTTGGGTGAGCTGTTGTTCTTGGGGCGTATTTTTCCATCTCATTTTATTTTGATGGGCAACGATATCATCAACGGGTAAATCCAAACTAAAAACATGGGTATCCTGATTAATTCTCGCCATCGCGTAGGTTGTTTCCCCATGGGCGCTGCCAATTTCAAAAATTTTGGGCGCTTTTCTCATGGAAATGAGGGCTAAGAGATAGAGCGTTTCTAGATCAGAAAGTGACCAGCGTTCGTCTCTGTGAAGGAGCATCAGAATCTCTAGACCTCTAGCCGCTGGATAAACCGACAGAAAATCACAGACTCTTACTTTAGGGAATCGGACAACATAATCATAGTTAGCGTAGATTAAGCCTCGTAAAAACTTAAGTTTTCTACTGGGTTTTGTCACATCAATAAAAAACTCTTCCAGAAAACGAGCTAACCCAGTCAATCCGTGAATCCAAATTTTTTGCTGAACTAAATTCATCGTCAAATCCCCTGAATTAAATGAAAATAAATAGCTATATAGTATTTTCATTTGAGATACAAACAAGCAACCCTTGCCCAGAAATGCTTTCAGTGCCTTGGCTGTACACGAATCATCTGAAAACGCTATATTTAACTCAAAACATCAATAACTCAAATGATGCTAAAAGTCAATCCATAAAAATTTAACGTCAAAAATCAAGGTAACTCAGTTGCCACTTAAACAGACCCCATAACAGCTATACTGTTCGCGGTCATAAACTGAGCTTTTGTCATGCAGAGCGTAGCGGAGTACAGCTCGCGCATCTGGTGAGATTCTTCACTCCGCTATCGCTCCGTTCAGAATGACAAACTTTGACCGTGTGAAGTATAGCTAGAAAGAGATTCCAAAAAACTCAAACAGTCTGAACACGTTAAAAACACCACCAAGAGCAGTTAGGGGGGTTTCAAGTGTATCAGCAATCCTGGCGACGCCAGAGCGATTAACCACAATGATGTCATTGTTACGCACAATGGGATTACTTTCCTCGTTAATACCTTGGGCAAAGTCAATCGGTATTGTCCGTTTAGACACAGTGCCATCTGGGTTGAGACGAATCAATTCCACCGAACTTTTCCGCGCTCGCTTCTGATCAAATCCACCAGCCGCTAGCAATGCTTGATTTAAGGGGGTATTTGGGGGTACTTCTACAAGTCCAGGTCGAGTCACTTCGCCGACGACACTCACTTGAATCGTATCCGGGGAAAAACTAGCGGTTGCTAATTCAGTGGCTTCGGCTGGACTCACCTCACTAGCCGTTGGTACGATAATTGTATCTCCCTCCTGCAACACGGTGTCTTGTTGAAAATCCCCCATTTGCAAGAGCTGCCACAAATTGACCGGAATCGTATAATCTGCCCCCGTTTTGGTCACGCGGCGTACCGAGATTTGACGAATGTCAGCCATGGGTTTAATTCCACCAGCAATCTGAATCGCCCGAGTAATCGTCGGTAAGCCAACGTTCCGTTGAGTCGATCCCGTATTTCCGCCGACGATTGTATACGTTCCAGGACGATTCACTTCACCAACCACAGCAACGGTAAGGGGTTCTTCGGGGTCAGGTGCAAGGCTACTGGTGGCAATTTGTCGGGCTTCCGCTAAGTTAAGATTCGTTAAGATAGGCACAAACACGGTATCGCCATCACGTAAGAGTAAGTTTTGACGTGGATTCCCCGTCTGCACGAATTCCCACAAATTAACCGTAGTCACGGCTCCTGAACCAAATTGCTGGCGTCGGCGAACTTGGACATGGCGAATATCAGCAGAGAGGGTAACTCCCCCCGCTTGTTGTATGGCTTGGGTTACAGTTGGGTATTGTACCCCTGGAGAACCTCCGACGCCACCTGTAAAGGATAGAGTATAGGAGCCTGGACGATTGACTTCCCCAGAAACCGACACGTTAAATGGACGAGGACTAAGCAGGGTGACGGTGACTAGGGGGCGTTTGATAACGCTTTGATATCGAGCAGAAATTGCCTGTGCAGCTTGTTGTTCGGTGAGTCCTTCGAGTCGTACACTACCAACCAAGGGTAGGTTGAGTGAACCACCAGGCGGGATGTGATACTCTCCGCTATACTGGGGGACTTCCAAGATATCCAGGCGAATGCGATCGCCCCCACCTAGGGTATACTCAGCTTGAGATTGTGCCAAACTGGCTGGTGGGGGTTGAGGCTGTAGCTGATCAAACGTTGGCAGTTGCGCCCAACTGATAGAACAAGGACAGATGAGCGTCAGGGAAACTCCTAAGAACATAGCTGCACCGAGTGGGCAGGTCAGTTGCTGAGGTACATAGCGCATAGGCTATCTCTTGGCTGTAGACTGGATACTCTCCAATTTTATCTGTATAATTAATTTTTACCTTCGGTTCAAAAAATTAAGAATTATGTACCGCCTCAAGTAGGGGATGTCGCGTAGATTATGTTTCGACACTTCTAGTGACTGCTTTGTTTATTTTCTTCTTCATTACTAGAGTTACCATAAAAAATATGCATTGGATTACCAGAAAGCCCAAGAAACTGAAATTCAAACTTCAAAGCCAAACAGAATTGATAGTCAGAGAAGCGCAATCGAAAATCTTCTATCCGATCAATTGGTGGGAATCCCAGAAAATTGATATATCTAAATGCATAGTAATAAATGGTTTTTGGAGAAGTGGAACAACCTGGTTACAAGATACTTTATCTGCAACCACAAACGCTAAAGCCGTTTTTGAACCTTTTTCACCAAGAGCGGGTTATTTCTATAAGGCTATACCAGAAATTAATCCGCCACAACATGATTTTACTTTTCTCAACCTATTGATACCTTATCAAGAGCAGAATTTTGGCGAAGGCTCATATCTTAAATTCATCGTAGACAAAGCTTTGCTAGATCTATTGCCTCATCGAAATACTCAAATGACTATTCGACCCATCAGCTACTATTCTAGAGATAGGGTTGTTGTAAAATTTGTCAGGGCTTCCCTTTGTCTAAAAGCTATTTACAATGATTGGCCAGTTTCGGTTATTCATATCTATAGAGATCCTCGTGCCCTTATTCATACAATTATGCGAATACAGTATTGGAGAGCTATTTTTGAGCAACTTTCACTTTCCAAGCAATTACTCCAGATTAATGATGGTCGTAAAAATTATTTCTCTAGATGGGAAAAGGAGATTTTAGAATTAGACCAACAGAACCTGATATCGCGTCTTGCTGGCTACTGGGCTCTAACAGAAAAATATATACTAGATTCATTTCCAAATCAACAGAATAACCATAGATTTTCTATCGTCAACTATGACGAAATGGTTCTTGAAGGTCCAGCTTATTTAAAAAGAGTTTTAGCAGAAATGAAAATAGAATTTGACAACTTAGCTTTAGAAAAAAATTGGAGTAGAAGATCTCCAACTTCCGTGGAAAAACAAGTTCAAACCTATGATAAACGCAAAAGCATGGATAGACTATATTCTTGGAAGTCTGAACTTACTCAATCAGAACAAGATGCAATTATGGATATTATGAAAAGATTTGGGTTAGATTATCGCTTAAGGGAATAATTATAGTTTTTTCGGTCTGAACAGAGTGAGAGCATCTCAGTCAGGCTGGTTCTTCGGGCTCAGGTGCAAGGCTACTGGTAGCAATTTATCAGGCTTCCGCTAAGTTAAGACTTGTTAATAGGGGAACAAAGACGGTATCGCCATCACGTAAAAGAATGAAAGAGCTAATTTTACATCCTTTGGTTCTGACTTTACTATTTTCAACTGGATCAGTCTATTTTGTTATCGCGTTTCAATTACTTAATTCAAATAGTCGATGGTCTAAGCTTTTTGAGCAAACCTGTGCCACTGTATTCATCATGATTATTGGGGGAGTCAGTGTAGGACTGATGAATAAGTTTCATCCTCAGGTATTGTCTCTAAGGGATACGACGTTGCCGACTCTGAGCCTGACCCTAGCGACGTATAGTGTTTGTCTTGTTTTATTAGCCCCAAGATTGAAGAATAATCTTGAAGATGGAGTGTATGTAGTTTCGTGTTTTTTTAAAAATAATTTATTTTTTTGTGGTTATATTCTGATTATGCTTTTGTCTTTTTCTGTCTCTAACATTCCAGGGTATACGTTAAAAGCAAGTATCGTTCATATAGGAGTTACCCTAGCACTAATCTATATAGGCAAGCAATATAGCTGGAAAGAGTTATTAACCCTGTTAACTTGGTATCATGGGATTGCCGTTATTCTTTTTCTGGTATTTGGTAAAGAACATTTGGGACATAAAAATTATGCTGGACCGACCATGGCTGTGAGCGCAATTATCCTGTACTTATTCTCAGTCGATTCACCGAAAAAGTACAATTTTATCTTGATTATTTTAGCAACTTTAGCTTTTTCATTTGTGCAGCAAGCTGGCAGTGGTATGGGCAGAGCTTTGGTGGTCATTTTAATAGCTCTGTTAGGATTTCTCAGATTTATCAAGCGTTTACCACCGAAAACGGCTTTTGCTTGCATGGGTGTATTTCTAGCCATTGCCGTATGTTTAATAATTTTGATTTCAGAGAACGCCGAGTATATTATCGTTGAGAAACTAGACAAAGACATGACCATATCAGGTCGCACATACATTTGGGCACATGTAATCGATTCCATTAACAAGCATCCTTTATTTGGCTATGGATATGGAGGGTTTTGGCAGGAATGGCGAGGACCGGATGACCCTTCATTTAACGTCAGAACTCCCAATGGTTTTAAAGCCATGCATGCTCACAATGGTTTTTTAGATTTAGGATTAGATTTTGGCTGGATTGGATTGACCTTATTTAGCCTGTCATTGTTAGTAAATATTTATTATGGAGTCCTACATTTGATTCGTACAAAAGATAGTACAGCCGGATTACCATTGGTTATTTTTACCTGGTTAATAATCACAAATTATACAGAAACCAGTCTAGTTGCGATCTCTAGTTGTTGGGCGTTTTATGTGTTGATGACAGCAAGGTTAACGATGGATGTGGCAGCACAGGATATCAGTGATGATGCGCCTATCCAGAACGCTTTAGCGTTTGAGTCAACCTCTTCGTCCCCTCAAATCAGCGCCACTGAGGATAGGACTCACTATACTGATTAAACTGAGTCATCGTTGTACACACAAATCTATCTTCAATCACTATAGTTTAATCAGGAATGCCATTCTAATGCTCGACAAAATCGCTTCATTCACGCAAAAGCTTAGTCCAGGTTTACGCCAAGTTCTCAGTAATATTGGGTGGCTAGTTTGTGATAAATTTCTAGAACTTGGATTGAGTTTAGTGGTGGGAGTCTGGGTGACTCGCTATCTAGGACCAAGCCAGTTTGGTCTGCTCACCTACGCGACGACTTTTGTGGGAATGTTTAGATTCGCTAGCCTGCAAGCGTTGCAAAATATTGTTGTACGTGATATGGCTCGAACTCCTACCAGTAAAAATGAAACCCTTGGTACAACATTTATTCTTCAACTAGCTGGTGGATTAATTACCTTATTAGCCGCTGTAGGAACAATTTATTGGCTACAACCTAGTGAAACGTTAACTCACTGGCTAGTTGGGATCATTGCCGCCGCCACTCTGTTTAATGCATTTAATACGATTGATTTCTGGTTCCAATCCCAAGTTCAGTCAAAATATACAGTTGTTGCCAAGAGGTTTGCCTATGTGTTTATGGTGGTGATTAGAATTGGACTCATTCAGCTACAAGCTCCTCTGATTGCCTTTGCTTGGGCGAGATTAGCGGAGATGGTGTTGGGTTCAATTGGATTAGTCATTGCTTATCAAAGCCAGGGCAATTACATTCAAGCATGGCGAGCAAGCTGGAAACGAGCGAAAGAATTGCTAAAGGAAGGGTGGTTGCTAATTGCGGCGGGAATAGGTGTCTATATTTATGCTGATATCGATCAGTTAATGCTTGGTTCAATGTTACCAGATAAATCAGAATTAGGATTTTATGCAGCGACGACTAAGATATCGCGACTCCTAGATTTATTTCCTATGGTGTTAGCGTCATCGATTTTGCCAAAACTGACGGCACTCAAGGAAAAAAGTCAGGAAGATTATCTTGATAAAATTCAGGTTTATTTTGACCTATCAACGTTGATATGGCTAGCGGGCGCCATTCCAGTTTCACTTTTATCTCATTATATTGTTCAGATTATTTATGGCTCAGATTTTGCCGCATCTGGAACTCTGTTATCAGTCTATGTGTGGTCTCAATTCAATAGTTGTTTTGGCGTTGCAAGAAGTACTATTTTAACTATAGAAAGAAAATTAAAGTTTAATCTTATTTTGACCATCATTGGTGCAATAGTTAATTTAATTTTGAACTATATACTAATACCAAGTTATGGGGCAATGGGAGCAACTGTTGCGACAATTATCACCTATTTAATTGTGATAATTTTAATAAACTTTTTCATTGAAGAGTTAAGATTTATTGGAACCCTAATAATTCGGTCATTTAACTTATACACTGCTATTTCAAGACTGAGAAAAAATTTACTGTAAAAAAACGGGATTGCCCATTCTACCCGGAAGGGAATTACTCGAGCAAAACTTTACTGTCCTTTGGATTTGTCTGCTGCTATTCTCAGGATTACAGCATTGACACAATAGACATCTCCAAAAATGAACCTGAAACCCTTATCCTGCTTGAGTCAATATCTAATTTCTGGAAATGTCTAATAAAGACAATGATTTGCTGCATTTTCAAGAGTATTGCGCTAATTTAGCGTATAATTACAGCGATACGAAATTAATTATGTAATCTAGTCTTGAAGGGTACACAATCTGAGTTTAATTACGTGATGTGAGGACAATTATCAGATGTATTGGGAATCTGAGATTTATCCAAATAGTTAATTAATTCATTAATATTGTGAAAAAGCCGAAAATTGTTTTTCAGCCATTCTTGCTCTTTATCCCACCACTGAAAATCCATCAAACGATCAATCACTTCTTGCTCAAATCGATAACGGATAAGCTTAGCCGGAACACCCCCATAGATAGCATAAGGGGGAACATCTTTAGTCACAACGGCTCCAGTAGCAATAATGGCTCCATTACCTATGGTTACACCATCTAAAACAATGACATTTGCGCCAATCCAAACATCATTGCCAACTGTAATCGGTTTCCTTTCTTCTATGTAATCTTGATCAGCAAAGGTGATACCAGCTTGTTTCTTCGTTGAATAAAAAATAGGATGGGTAGAAACGAAATCTCTAGCAGGATGTATCCCCCAACCAAACATACAGTTTGGACCAATACTGCAGAATTTTCCCATAGAAGTCTTTGTAATCAAGGTTTTTCCACAGACGTATGAAAAGGAGCCAATAGAAGATTCAATAACTAATACGTTACTATCTATACAAACATTCGGTTCTAGATATGAATCTAAAATGATGGATAAATATCCTTGTTTAAGTTCTGGAAATTTAAACCGATTTCTTATCCAATTTATCAAGAAGCGCATATAAATTGTTAGAGGATTTTTAAGTAGAGTTTGCCATGTATCTTTTCGTAGAATCATTTTGATTAAATTACTTGATTGAGTTTATTGTTTTCCGAAATTACAGCGCTTCGCGCTCTTATGGAGTACAGTATTAGCCCGCTATCCCTCAAACTGCTAGATTGATGTTGTACCTCATAGCAGAGGAAAGCGCTGTATCTGTGTTTTTCAACTGTATCTGTGTCCTGGTATTTCTACGAGCTACACATTTGTAAAGATTAGGCATACCTCAAATCAGAATACATAAATATTTACAAAAATACCTTGTAAGTAAAGTCCACTTTTGGGGTATGATAACTAAAACAGCAAGTCCAAAGAACTATAAGTATATAGTATCATATCAGTTTAGGGCAGCTCAAGTATGACCACTATTAGCTGTATTATTGTCAACTACAATAAAGAAAAATTTTTGAAGCAAGCCATAATGAGTGTAGTCAATCAAACAATGGCAGTTGCCGAAGTTATTGTAGCCGATGATGGCTCCACAGATGGCTCAAGAGAACTCATCACATCGCTAGCTCATGAATATTCGCAAATTAAGCCGATTTTCCGAGAAAAAAATCTGGGAGTTGCGGCAAATAGGGATTTAGCGATTCGTGCGGCTAAAGGCGAGTTAATTACGACCCTGGATGGTGATGACTGGTATTTGCCGCAAAAAATAGAGAAGGAGTTTTTAGCTCTACAAGGTAGCACTGAAGCCATAGCTTTTTCAGATGTTCAGTTAGTCCGTAGCGAAGATGAACCTATTGTGTATTGGGATAATTCCGATTTTGCTCACCTTAATACCAAGGAAAGATTGCGATGTTTAGCCCATTGGTCGGGTTCACTTATTCGAGATATGCTTATTCCTAAAAAACTTTACATAGAGGCTGGTGGAATGCAACATGGTAGTAATCTGTACGAAGATTGGGACTTGCAAATTCGCTTAGCAGCCTATCCTAATCAATGGAAACATTCTGGTATTCTTGGAGTCAATTACCGTAAGACCGATTCGGGACTGTCAACTACAAATTCACGACTCAGGCATATTCAAGCCCAATATCAGATACTCATGTCAAATCAAGAATTACTTAAAGAACATATTGGTGAACTAGACTTTTGGCTAGCCATGGTCAAACTTATTGTCAGAGTAGCACGTTCTGCACTGGGTGTTCGGAGCAAACTTAAAAGACTGCGCTTGGGTTATCCGTAAAAATCATCCAAGTCATGAAACATGATCAGGGATTAAATTATGAAAAATGTGGCAGCTAGCTAACGATTGCTAACCGAGATAAAAACTAACGATTACTGAAAAGCAAAAAATGAGTATGTTTACGAAAATATTTCATAGTTACTCAAGACGATTACAAAAGTTTTTGAATATCAAACATTTCAAGCCTTATCAAATTAACAAAAATTGTGATGGACTCTCATTTAATTTTGTGATTGGTGATTTAGATGGTCAAGAATGGTATATTCCTTCAACCTCATCATCTGATAGTGATTTAAATCAAGAAATGGGATTTTTGAAAGAAAAGCTCATTGAACCAGGAGATGTAATTTTTGAATGTGGGACTCATCATGGCTGGACAACCCTGCTTTTATCTAAATGGGTAGGTGAGACAGGTAAAGTGATTGGCTTTGAGATCAACCATCATAATGCCCGGATTGCTAAACAGAATATGGAACTAAATTCTATCAGCAATGTGACTATTGAACAAAAAGCTACAGGGGCAGATGAGGGAAAAGTAAGGATGTTCCGAAAATCAAATGCATCTGTGACCCCTAAAAATATCATCTCTTGGGGCATGATCAAAAACTTGATTTATGGAGTAGAAGATGTTGAAATGATATCACTTGATAGTTACGCTAAACAGAAAAACATCAAACCAACCTTACTCAAAATTGATGTTGAGGGTTACGAATCTGAAGTCCTCAAGGGTGCAAAAAACATTTTAGAAAGCACTCCTAAGCTGGAAATTGAACTTCATACAGAAGTTTTATCGCGACAAAATACTTCAGTGCCAGAAATTCTGGACTTGATTGATATTAGTCGTTATCACTGTTGGATTCAATGGGATGAACTTGAAGCACCGGTAGAGTTTGATCCTCAAGCGGAAATCAACAAGCGAGTTCATTTATTCGCGATTCCTAAATAAAGGAAATTCCCTTAGAGATTTACGGCAAAATAATGATAGAAACAATTCACAATCAGGTTAACCCATGAGTTGCGATCGCACAGCCGTCCTCATGACCTGCTATAACCGCAAGACTAATACCCTAGCATGTCTGGCGGCGTTGTTCAACCAGGTACTTCCCCCTGAAGTCACAGTGGATGTCTATCTAGTTGATGATGGCAGTACAGATGGTACAGCAGAGGCGGTACAACAAACCTATCATCAAGTCAAGATTCTCCCCGGTGATGGGAACCTCTATTGGAATCGGGGAATGCACAAAGCCTTTGGTGAAGCACTCAAACACGACTACGATCACTACCTCTGGCTCAACGATGATACCCTACTTGACCCAGAGGCGCTAAACATATTGCTGACCACCTCTGACCACCTTACCCAACAAGGATACCAACGAGCAATTGTCACAGGCTCTATCCGCGATTCTCAGATGAATACCCTCGTCTATGGTGGTATGGTTCAGGCAAGTCAGTGGCGTCCCCTGAAATTTTACTTGATAGAACCTGAAGCCCAGGCAAAACAGTGCGACACGATCAATGGTAACTGTGTTCTGATTCCCCGAGAAGTCGCTCAAATCGTAGGGAATCTCGATCCAGCCTTTACCCATTATCTAGGAGACTTCGACTACGGTTTACGTGCCCAGCAACAAGGATGTACAGTTTGGATAGCTCCCGGTTATGTCGGAACTTGTCCCCTGAATCGACGCCAGGACAGCCAAATTGAAGCGTCAGAACAGCTACCAAACCTCTTAAAGAAAATGGATCGACCCAAAGGGTTATCTATCCAAGAAGAAGTCCTTTACTCCTTCCAGGAGTGGAGACACTTTGCTCAGCGACATAGTGGCGTATTCTGGTTCTTTTATTGCCTGTTACCTTACAGGCGATTGCTTTGGAGTGCAGTATTTGGTAGGTTCGAGGGAAATAAAACCTGAAACGAAATCCGGGTACATTAATGGATAACCTTCGCATTGCTTGGCTAGTTCCTTCCGTAGAACTAGGGGCGTACTGGCAACCTGTTTTAGCGGAATTCACCAAGAAATTTAAAAATACAATCTTTTACACGGGACTGGTGTGGCCCGGATTTGATCCACAAGCGCCCGGTGCCAATATCATCCAAGTTGTCGGTCAGATGCGGTCTATCGAAACGACGAAGACAACCACCGGCTATAACCGTCGTTTTATGTATTTATCTCCTGGCATAGTCGGTCATTTACTCGGGTTTAAGCCAGATATTGTTTTTGCTCAAGCGTTTTCCTTGTGGACGCTCTTGGCACTGCTTTTGAAACCTTGGGTGAAGTGGCGGTTTATCATTATCTACGATGGCAGTTCCCCCAATTCAGACTTTCAAGATTCCAAAATTCGTTCCTTGATCAGACGCCTAATCGCCCGGTTTGCTGACGCCTTTGTCGCTAACAGCCACGGCGCAAAAGCTTATCTGATGCAAGCTCTGGGAGCCAAAGAAGATAGGGTTTTTACCAGAACCTATTTGGTGCCAGATGCGACAACTCTGCGACAACGTCTAGTACAAACTCAGATCTCTGACTTAAAACTTCAACGCCCCATATTCCTTTATGTGGGACGAATTACTCCCAGAAAAGGCATTAAGTCGCTCTTAGAAGCCTGCTCCATTTTACGAACCGAGGGATACCATGATTATTCATTGCTGATTATTGGCACAGGAGATCAACGTGAAGAACTGGAAGCGTTCGTTAAGGACAACCGATTAGAAGATATTGTTACCTGGGTAGGTTGGGTAGAATATGGATGTTTAGGCGGGTATTTTCAGCAAACCGATGTGTTTGTCTTTCCCACGTTCGAGGATATTTGGGGCATGGTGCCACTAGAAGCAATGGTTTTTGGCAAACCCGTCCTCTGCTCTAAATGGGCAGGTGCTGCAGAAATGGTGGTTGAAGGAGAAAATGGTTATATTTTTGATCCCTATTCTCCTCAAGAGTTAGCCGTTCTCATGCGCCGCTTTCTTGACCATCCTGACTCGATCACCTCAATGGGTCAGCGCTCCCAGCAACTCATCGCTCAAACAAATCCTAAAACGGCGGCTCAGTCTTTTGCCGAAGTGATCTCTTATGTGATGACTAATAGTCAGAGTAATAATTCTGACACCGCCTTATGATCAGGGACTGGTTCCTACATCCCCCTGTAAGATTTTCCCCAATACCTCTGGATAAAACCGCGCTGGAGTCAATCGTTCAAACAGGGAGCGTAACCGTCGCTGCAAGTCACAAAACTCTGACGGAGAAAGCCGAGAATGCCATTCCCACAACCGATCCGGCAATTCCTGCAAGTGGGTAGACGGAACCCGGACAATCAACTGATCCCAGGATATCTCCTCCTCCAAGGGCAACATACAATCTGTATCTATCAGTATCGGAATCTTACCCAGAGAAAGGGCTTCATAGAATCGCCAACTGTAATTATCAGCCCCCCGAACACAAAGGGCATAGGCATTACGCTGCAAATTGTCTAAGAATTGGCGACGCCTATCCCCCTGTACGCTGGGTTGTAGTCCCGCTTTTCCCCGCCCAATCAAATCCGTCTTAATCCGAGAATCTCCTTCCAAAACCTGCATCGCATCGACTCGCAGTGGGTAGCAACAGGTCATGCGAATACCAGGAGTCGTACCACAGAAAAAATTAGCTGCCATACGACGGGTGAGTCTTTTGGGCATCATCCTCCAGATTGCCAGTCCCAGTCTCCCCCCTTCCCTACCACAAAAACTCACCGTTGGCGATATATCTTTTGGCTTAGGTTCCCAGTTAACAATACCCAATTCCGCCATTAAATCAAACCCATCCCCACCGAGGAATGCTGGACTAATAATCGCCCCTGGTTCATGAAGCGAACGATACCAAGAAAAGCGGATAATATAGTCAAGCCATACAGGTTTTCGCCGTTCATGGCTGATATCAAAACCAATTGAAGGCAACCCAAAATCAGCCACCATCTCGCCAATTTCTTCGAGTCGCTTAGGAGAATAGAACGAAACATTGGATGGCAATAAAAACCCATCGGCGTTTTTATCCTCAACGATTTCAAACCTCTCTTGTACTACCTGGTTAAATTGGGGGGAATAGCGAGCTAGCCATGCTTTGAGAAGGGGACATCCATCGGGAAATCTTGTCTCCTGTGCAAGTTCAACGCCAAGAGTCGTCAGTTTAAGCTTTCGCTGCATAAGATATTCAGAAAAAGAGGGAACACTATATTGTCGTACTATTACTCTAGAACTTAACGGCGGATACTATAGCAATCCTAAATGAGTTGTGGAAATTTAGGATCGCTATATATAGTTTTCACATACCGAGTATCTATAAAGAGTTTTGGCTTGATTATAAATTTTATAGTATAGCTGATTTAATTCCTCAAACTCGGATATAAAGTATTGAGACAGCTTCTTATTCGGCTCTCCCGTACTTGGAGTGATAAGCAGATGTTATTATTGGTTAAAAGCTGATGGGACAAGTCTTTCTGCTCAATATTTTCAGACAACTATCAGCAAAACAGCGGTTTTCCACACTAAGTACGGGAGAACCCTCCCCCCTACACCTTACATCGAATAATGATTTAGGGGGAATTCCATTAAATAAAATTTACCTGAACCACCAAATCATTATAATCGCGATCGCCTCCATTCCATTCATCCTCAAACCCAAAGGTATTATCCCCCAACAGGCGGACGTGGTCTACCCCATCCGGGTTAGCCCCGATAAAGGCAAAGTAAGCCATTACGTCTTGATCACTCTGATTGATCGGATTCTCTGCCAGAAACTCCTCTACTGTACCATCGGCGATAATAAACGGAGCAACTAACGTCCCAGCCGGGAGTCCTGCGTTTGTGTCCAATCGCTGACGAACCGCCGCCTCCGCATAACCGGGATCACCGGGAAGCAAACCCCCAATCCGACCATCCGGGTCATCAATGATATAAAATCCAAAGCTATTATCATAGTCCGCGTCACTATTCACCCCAAACACAGCCGGAACCATACCCGTTACCTGATCCCGTAAGTCAATAATTTCCCCTTCTTGTCCGCCTTGTAACTGGGTGCCAAATCCTGGCTGACTCTCCGCCAGTTGAACCGTGAATATGAGGTCATCAAAGTCCCCATCGTTCCCATCGTCCCACGCCAGGTTATACCGATTATCACCCAGTTCCGATACCTGTACAGGATCAAACTGCTCCCCATTGGCAGAAGTTAAGCCAAAAAATACATTATCCGGAGTACCTCCAGCCGCTAACTCAGCCCGCACTGTATCCGTGGTACTATCTTTAATCAGGTAAAATCCAAGGTCCTGATCCCCATCTATCCTCAATTGACGGGTAAAGCTCAAATCTGGAAACTGATTCCCCGGAAGCACGGAGAAAATAACTTGAGATTGGTTGAGGGCAGCTTCCAGATACCCAGATTCCCCAGGAGCGATACCATTAATATAACCCGACTCATCATCCACCAAAAAAATGCCAATTTCATTAACCCAATTGGTGTCGCGTCCGGTTAAATCAAATTGAAGTTGAACCGCATCTGAGTCTCCGGCGACGAGGAAAACATTCTCGGATGTGCGACTCAAGGCTGGTTCTTGGATAGGTGGAGGGATGGGTACAGGTTTGGGTACAGGGTTGATTATTCTATCGGTGGTTCCTTGGGCGAATGTAGCTGACGAGTCTCCACTGTCGTTAATTGCCCGCAAGCGATAGTAATATGATGTGTTCGCCGTTAAGTCGGTATCCCGGTAACGGGTAACATCAGCCGCTGTGGTAGCTACTACCGTCCAATTTTCTTGGTCGCGCGATCGCTCAATCTTAAATCCTGTTTCATCATTACTATTATCCGCCCAGGTCAATTCAATTTCTGTAGCAGAAACCCCAGTCAGACTCAAGTCACTCGGCGCCGTGGGAGGAGTATCTGGAACACGACTTCCCACAGCCCCCCCTGTCACTAATGGATTCCCCGGTTTGGGGGAGATTTGCACCGCCCCCCCATTATCGGTAAACGGACTCAGTTGGGGATCAACCACCCTCACTCTAGCCGTTACTTTCGTATCCTCTGAATTGGGATAATTGGACTGAAAGTTACCGCCCCCATCCCTAAATACCGTACCGGTGTGATGGAAAATATCCCAATCATTACCGCCATTATGGGCGACGTTATCAGCAAGTAGGCTATTTTGGAGCGTAACATTTAACCCACCGCCCCAGAATCCGGCGCCTTGAAACCCAGCATAATTATTCGCAATTGTGGTACGGGTAATGGTTGTCAGGTTGGAGCCATTCGCTAACAACATCGCTCCCCCTAAACCGTTCTTGCCATCGGTTGACTCGGCTCTATTCCCGTAAAAAATGCTGTTTTCAATCGTAACAGGGGATTCTTCACCGATCCACAAACCACCGCCTTGAACTAACGCTCGATTGTTGGCAAAGGTGGTGTTTCGGATAATTAACTCGCTATTCCCATGTCGCAATCCCCCTCCAAGCGCATCACCGTTGACCGATGCAATCACTTGATTATCAATAATTGTGCTATTTTCGATAATCACTTGGTCACCAGGATACCCAAATAAAAGCAGTCCTCCCCCTTGTCCGGCGCCTTTATTGCCCTCAAATCGACTATTGCGAATCTCAATTGTGCCAGAGGTACTCCGATCAGTAGTGGCGGAAGCGCCATCGGTATAAATGGCACCCCCATAACCCATGGTATGGGGACCAAAGGCACCGCCGGGAGTGGAGTCATTCTGGGTAAAGGTGGAATTTTCCACAATTAACCCTCCCAAGAGGGTGTTAATCGCGCCACCATTAATTCCAGTATTGTTGGTAAACTGACTATTTGTGACGGTGAGCGAACTTTCGCTTTTAACCGCGATCGCACCACCCCCTCGTTCACTCTTACCTGTCAGACTATTCCCGGATGTGCTGTTCCCCTCAAATGTGCTATTGATTACAATATTGGTACTGCGCCACCCCGCATAAATGGCTCCCCCACCTTCACCATTGGCATGGTTGTTCTTAAAGTTGGTATTTTCTATGGTTAACTTAGTGGAGCTAAATGTCCAAACGCCGGCTCCGGCTCCGTCTTCACCCTTTTCCGTCGTCTTCCCATCGGCGATAGTCAGATGCTTTAGGGTAACCTCTATCGGTTCCCAGGCTGGATCTCCTTGAACAAAAAAAACACGGGATGTATTATTCCCACTAATCGTTATCCCTGGAGCCTTACTTCCATCAATTGTCAAGTCTTTCTTAATCTCTAGTTGACCACTGGTGAGGGTAATGGTCTTATTCGCTAAACTTGATGCAAATTGAATCGTATCCCCTGTCTTGGCTTGCGCGATCGCAGCTCTCAGAGAACCCGCTCCACTTTCAGCAGCGCTTGTTACTGTAATGGTAGTCATAATTTCTATAGCATGCACCCGTTTTTTGCCAGATTGAATCTCTCCCTTGCCTAGAACCTGAAACTTAACGTGAAGTCTAGGTCAGGGGATTCTACACAGGGTGTCACTGTATTAATTCATCATGAATCTTGGATTACTTCTCATCACCCATGCACAATGATGTGAATTAAACAGCGTCACCGAGTTGGCTTAGATCATGTTTCAAGTCGAGGGACTTTTCAAATTTTTCTCCTTAAACTGAACCCTGTAACTATATTTTCTCTGTCTGTAGTAAAAATACTTGGTTTAATCAGCAACTGTCTACCCAAAAATCAATTCTTCATAGAATCTTTATAAAATGCTTTCCCTATCTTCACGAAAACTTTATGGTAATTTGACCAACTCTCTTTACTTACACAAGGGAAACTGAGAGCTTTACAAAAGTTTGTAAATATTCTTGAAGTAATCTTTGGCAATTGGTGGATTTAAGTTTAGATGTATGTACAACTATTGACATAACTGAGCCTTTATCAGTAAATTGCTTTCCATAAAGGATTTTATTTTCCAACCCAAAATTAGGTTAACACCGAACTCAAAAGACTTAGCCAGACCATAAGGATAAACTCAAAAGCCGTTTACCGTGGGTCTTGCTCACTCTAGGTCTACAGAAAAAAGGTTTTGGGAATTTGGGCGATAAAAAGGCGCATCCCCCCGTGGGTAGATATGAGGAAATAGAAGAGGAAAGAGGAATGAATACTCAAACGTTACCATCCCCCAGTCAAACCAGTATCATCGGGATTGGCGTTCATCGGACAAGCTATGATGAATGTACCGACCTGATTATTCAAAACGCTAAATGGCATCTATCCTGTACAGTAGCGGCGACAGATGTGCATAGCATGATGCGCGGTTATCTTGACCCTCAAGGTCATGGCTATCGTCTCAATCATTTTTCCATAGTTACCCCCGATGGTCAGCCTGTACGCTGGGCAATGAATCTGTTTCGCAAATCCGGAGAAAAATATCTGCGCGATCGCGTCCGGGGACCTGAACTTATGTTAAGGGTGTGCGAACGAGCGGCGGCTGAAGGCGTGAGTATTTTTCTCTATGGCTCCACCGATCCGACGTTAGAACAATTACAAGTCAAGCTGACTCAAAAATTCCCCAACTTGAAAATCGCTGGAGCAATCTCTCCACCGTTTCGAGCTTTAACTCCAGAGGAAGATGCTGAGTACGTCCAAACTATTCGCAAATCGGGAGCGGGTGTGGTTTTTGTCGGCTTAGGGTGTCCAAAGCAGGAAGAGTGGGCGTTTATCCATCGCCATCGCTTGGATTGCCCAGTACTCTGTGTCGGTGCTGCTTTTGATATGCATGCCGGTCAAGTTGACGAAGCCCCAATCTTAATGCAACAGTTCGGCTTAGAATGGCTCTATCGATTTCTGCAAGAACCCGTTCGTCTCTGGAAGCGCTATTTATTGATTAATCCGCTTTATCTGGTGCTGGTGGCTTTGCAGTTCTTCAAAGTCTTGCCCCGACAAAAAAAGCATAATCGAATTGACTACCAAACTTCTCATATTATATGAGTATATGAGAATAAAGAAAGTAAGAAAGAGGATCAGATTGGTAGTACCGGAGAGCCTGCAGCTTGAGAACATACTAAGTTCTAGGTAGGACAAGGGCAGAGAGTTTGAGAATTTATTGTAATAATGCGTGCGTCAACGCCTGATCAGATAGTAGAGTAAAACGACTTCATAAAGTAGGAGATTATCAATAATTAAGTGATTCAACGCTAGAGCAAAAATGTAGGGGCGTAAGGTTTGCGGCTCCCACATACTTGAGCGGCAGAAAAAGCAATAAGTAATAAGTAATATAAGGAAAAGACGGTCACAGATAAAGGAGTAAAGTTGGTGAAACCAGCATTGATAAATGGATTGTCCGCCCTTCGTCTTCTCAGTCGCCTACGGGTGATTGGGGTTGTCCTGTTGGTTTCATTACTCCTGTCTGGCTGTGTCAACTATGATGTTTTAGTTAACGTCAGGGATGAAAACCACGGCACGATTGTGCAGCAAATCCGCTTGGGGGAACAACTGAGAAGTTTTAGTAATGCTCAAGCGACTGAATGGCTTAAAAGTATTGAGCGACGTGCCAAGGAACTCCAAGGAAAAACGACGCGCCATTCTAAGCATTCGCTTGTGGTGACAATTCCATTTAGTAATGGAGAGGAATTGACCACCAAGTTTAATCAGTTTTTTAACCCAGTGAACCCAACTCATGGGAGTGCGAAGGATAGGGGAAGCGTTGATTTACCCAGTCTGGACTCGACGTTAAGAATAAAGCAACGTAGCTTTTTTGTGGTGCAACGGAATCAGTTGAACTATGAACTGGACTTGCGATCGCTAGCGGTGCTTTCGGCAAATGGTAGTATTATGGTTAGTCCGGGTTCGCTATTGGATTTGCAGTTTAGTTTGCAGACTCCTTGGGGGGCAAACATTATTGAGCTAGGTGATAATACGATCACGCCTAAGATTTATGAGGATGGGCGTCAGCTTGTGTGGACTCTGATTCCCGGTCAACTTAACCGCCTAGGTGTGGTGTATTGGGTTCCTAGCCCTCTGGGAATCGGCACAATTGCGATTGTGCTGTTGGTATTGGCTGGTTTTTTGATTAAATATAGGTCATTTCCGGGGACGGCAACGGCTTGAGATACCAGTGCCTCAGCTACCCAAGGCTCATAGAACTATTGTCAGTAAACAGAGCAATAGGGATTCCGTCCATTCCACCACCGCCCCATAGGTATCCCCGGTATGTCCTCCCAACTGACGGTAAAACCAGAACCCGGTCAAAAGCGCGATCGCACAACCTCCTCCCGCTAGAATTACCCCTAGCTTAAGACTACCTCCGCTCCAGATTAGGGGCAATCCACACACCCCCAGGAGTAAAAATCCCCCCCACAGACTATCAATTGGCACCTGAATCCCTTGTTGATGAAACGCGCCTTTCCCGGTGGGTTTGAGGTAAGGATAAATCGAAATCGCCACCACTTGTCCCCAGCGCCCCCATCCAGCTACACTGATTAATGCCAACCAGCGATAGGTTTCAATATCAGTAAGCGCCGCCGTTTTTAGTAATAGTAGCGCGATCGCAGCCATCGCTCCAAAGGCCCCAGTAACGCTATCTGCCATAACCTCCAGCCGTCGCTTAGGATCTTGTACCCCTAAGCCATCTGCCGTATCCATGACGCCATCGAGATGCAATCCTCCCGTTAGTGCTACCCAACTCACCACGATAACCCCACTCCGGGTCAAGTTAGGCATCCCCCAGTATTGCAATACGGCGTCTAGCACCGCTAAGATAACACCAATAAATAGTCCCACCCCAGGTGCCCAACGGGCAATGCGCTCAAAGTCCAACCCCCAACTCAGGGGAATGGGGATACAGGTATAAAAGGTGATCGCACCCAGCCAAGACTGCCAGGACTTTTGTCCCATCTGCCACATTGATTGAACGTTAAACCACTTCATAGAGAATAATTTATTCCGGGGGGACACCGGTGCAGGGAAGCCCGGAAGCACGGGGATACAGGCGTTAGAAAGCTATTGAGCGGGTCAGGATTTGGGTTCATCGTTTACTACACAGAAATTTACGTATATTGTCCGATGAATAGCTGGCGAATATTGGGATAGTATGGTCTAGTAACCCTACTGTAATACCCGTAACACTCAAGTATTTCAGAACACAATCCACCGGCACGAGCCTGTGGATGAATTTCTGATTCTTGATAACTACAGCTTCCGACTGAACCTTTAGCTGGGCAGTTGTTAAGAAAAGAAGCATTGGGTTTTGCAGTCGGGTCTAATCACAATGCCAATCCTCCTGGCAAGGCAATATTAGCCCCTTATGCATCATAGGCTTTACCCATGAGTTATCATCAACCTCCACGCCGACTTCCTGCCCCTTGTATTATTGATACGGGCATTATTATCAATAAACAAGACATGGGACGCCTACTCACTGATTTGGGTCGCGTCCGCTATAGTCACACAATTGATAGTAACCTGCAAAGTGAAGGGGAAGGATATGTGCTGGAAGTATTTGCTGATTCCCGCCGTTCTACCCTAATTGCCAATCAAGCTATCTACATCAATGTCCAGAGTTTTGATTACTTGCAACTGCATCAGACGCCGGAAAAGCAGGCTTATTTTGATTTAATCCAGGAGAACCGTCGGCTGAGGCTGATTCCTCTATCCAACCCGTTACAGGAGCAATCCGTCGAAACCCTCAACGCCGAAGCCTTAGAAGCCATGGTTACCCAAGTCCTCAATGCCCGGTGGGACGTACAAATTGATGATGAGGGCGAATGTCCTTTCTAATCGGTTTGGCTGTCCGAACAGAGCGAGTACAACAAGGCTCCCAGGCTACAGTTGTTTATGGCAGGGTTTCTGCTTTTTCCTCTGTTGTTAACAGCTGGGTATTGTAAAGTTTCAATAAGAATATAGTCAGATGTAGTCATGTTGGGTAATATATAGACATGAAACTCTCAGACTATGCCAAAAAAGCAGGAATCAGTTATCGAACTGCCTGGAGGTGGTGGAAACAAGGAAACTTGA
>NZ_JAVJZI010000279.1:0-7039 GCF_040223135.1 Coleofasciculus sp. G3-WIS-01 | reverse complement strand
AGTCCAATTGTTGCAGCGAAATACCGGACTGGTATCAACAGTTGGATTGTCAAACCTCACCACATTGAGTGGCACGGTTTGACCTCTATCCCTCCCCAACCTGCTTCGCTGAGGTTAGGGTCTCACGAGGTAAAGCGATGAATCAGGACGTTCAAACCATTGTAGGCGGTACATTTCACTACACCCGCACCCGGACATACAGGGGTTTGGGCGTTGGTTTGATTCTGGATAAAGGTTTGGATGGGTTGGGAATCGACTTGGGAGGATATCCCACTTACGGCTAATCCGGTTCCAACTACGGCTATCCACAGTTCTAGGTTTCGCAGCTTCTGGTCTAGGGTGCGATCGCGTTCTGCCTGATCTAAGTCTACGATACCCCGCACGGTTTCTAGCATTTGTCCGAATAATTCTTGTCCCGGTGACAGATAATTGATATCGGTTTGGATTTGCTGTTTATCGCGTTGGCTATCTTTGAGGAATTCGTCCCAGAATGGCGGTATGTTGCCAATTTGGGCAAGATTCCGTTTTTTGGTGTCAAAGTTGGTAATATTGGTTTCCATCGCCGTCTGATGGGCGCGTAAGTCACGCAAGCATCGGGCGTAGTCGAGGGCGGTTTGGGGGATTTGGTTGAGCAGATTTTTTAGGGTGTCGAGGCGGGTTTGGGGGTTGGTGGTGAGGTTGGGTAAGGTTTGGATTTGTTGTTCTAAGTCGCTGTAGAGGTGTCGCGCTTCGGGGTAGCTTTGGCGGGATTGGTGATAGATGTAGCGGAGTTTGTGATAGGAACAAAGGAGTTGGAGGAGTTCATCGTAGGCTTTTCCTAAGCGTTCAACAGTGGGAGATTGGCTGGTGTTGAACGAGATGAGGATGTGACATTGGCTGGTGAGGTTATCGGGTTGGCTGGGTTCCGTGGCGAGGTAGTCGAACAGAAGACTCCCGAAGAATGTGTCTTGATGCTGGAGGCTGAAGTTGAGGGGACTATTGGCGAGGAGGGCGTTAGCGCATTGTTTAGCAAGGCTGGCGCAGTCGGTTTGGGCGTCTACTTCGGCGTATAACCAGAGGGTTTGTCCGAGGGTGGCTTGGATGCGGTGGGGGAGGAGGGATTGGGGGCGGAAGTGTTGCAGTTGGGGGATGGTGATGTCAAGTTGTGGGGAGTCGGGGGTGAGGGTGAGATCAATGGCGTAGGTGTCATTGAGGCGAAAGGGTTGCAGATTGGCGGTGATTTTGAAGCCATCGGCGGTGGCGATAGCGCCTAAATTGATATCTTGGGCGTGGGTAAGCCACCATCTTTGTTTTCCGGGTTCGTTTTGGGGGGTGTATTGGGTGTTGGTGTAGCAAATCAGGTGGGATTTCAGGGTATTCAGTCCAGGGAAATGTCCCAGATTAGTCAGATTATCCCATAACTTAGCCGCATCATCCGCCACGCGATCGGGGGCGTCGGTGAGGGTTTGACGCAGGTGGAAGGCGTAGAGGGTGAGGCTGAGGTTTTTCATTTATTGGTTATGGGTCTTATGTCCTTTGTTATTGGTCTTATGTTGATGGAAATTGCCGAGATTTTCATGAGCCTATAATACAGAATATCTGTAGGGGTACGGCACTGCCGTACCCTGTTTAGCAGGTTTAATTGGAGATATCGCCCCTCACCGAAAGCCCCTCTCCATCCCCCCTAACCCCCCTTTGAAAGGGGGGAATTTGGGGAGAGGGGAGCAAGAGAAAAGCGGTATTTTAGAGGTAATTTATAGGTAATTTATAGCAACTGCCAAGACGGTTAGGACACATCGTTTATGTAGAGACGCGCCATGGCGCTATGTAGAGACGCGCCATGGCGCTATGTAGAGACGCGCCATGGCGCGTCTCTACTGGATAATTCCCCTTCTCCCCTGGTGGGAGAAGGGGTTAGGGGATGAGGGGGAAAAAACATAGCTTTTCAGTTCTATAGTCAACGGAAATAATCATTTATTCTTGGGTGGGTTGGTCTGGGGTGTGGATGGGGGTGAATTTCTGATAATACTATTAATAATCATGTCCTTCGCCGCTGGGCTGGGTTGATTCGCTGGCGTGGGAGATTTGCTTCCCCCAACACCAATGATTACTTGAAAATCTCTGACTTCTGCATCCGTTACGGCTTCTCGTTGTTCCTCGTATCTCTGAAAGAATTCCTGGCGGGAGGCGGATGCTTTTAACCAGTTTTCCAGTTGATCCGAGATATTCTCGATATCATCATTAGGAAGTTGATTGCTGAGTTGATTTAAGTTCTCCCAGTCTGGCGGGGTGAGTAAGTTGGCGTTCGTTTCGATAACTTTAATAAAGCTAATAATACTGTTTTCGTAGACAGACATGATGTTATACTCCTTTGCCAATCAGACAAAATGCAGCCCAATGATAGGGATTGTTAAAGGGTTGGGCTGTTTCCCCTTGTTCGGTTTCTAGTTTCTGGAAATCCTGCTTTAATTCTATCTGCCAGGTGGTACTGAAGGGGGAAGTGGGAAGCCAGTCTTGAAAACCTTTGACGCTGGTGTCTCGTAACCAACATTGGGCGGTATTCAGGGCGAGGGCGAGGTTCTCTTGCTGCTGGAATTCTTGGTAGAATTTGACGATGAGGAGGGCGGTGGCAAAGGCGCTGACTTCCCACAGGCTACTAAAAACATTGGTACTCCCGGCTAGGAGGAAACCGTAGGGTAGGCTGATATATTCATCGCTGATATTACTGATGTCGGTTAACCCAGTTTCGCAGGCGGAAAGGGTGACGAGGCGACAGTTGCTGAGGCGGAAATCAGCGATGATGTCTTCTAGGGTGAGGGTATCATCGGCTAACTGTAAGCCGGAATCGAGGGGAGAATCGGGATTAAAATAGCCGTGACAGAAGAATAGCCGACTATTGGCGGCGTCGAGGGTTTCCCTAGAGGAGAGGAGGGCGGATTTGCTGGCGTTGTCTCTTTTGAGGCTATGAATCTGGGGAAATTGTCTGGTGATGGCAGATACTGCGCCGATGTCTTTTTCATATAAGTCTGATGTGGGGGTTTGAATGGCAAACAGGCGCTGGAAGTCAGGGCGTTGTTGTTGCTGGAGTTGGTGCAGGAGTTGGCAACTGGGGAGATAACGGATACCGTCAGGGAAACGGGGGAATAGGTTTAAGGCGTGGAGGGGGAATAGGTGGAGATAGAGATGAGGAATCAGGATTAATTGGGTGCAGGTTTCGGGAATGTGGGCGAGGATATCTTTTATATGGAGGATTTCGGCTAGCTGGTTGAGGCGTGAGGGGAGTGAGGTTTGCCAGTCTTGTTGGAGTTGTTCTGTTTCCTTGTCGGTTTCGGCACGTCTGGGGGCGTAGTAGGCTTGGAGATAGTCATCACGCCAGGTTTCCAGGTTGGCTAAGTCTGCGGGGGTGGATGTCCAGATGGAGGGGAAACCTCTCTCCAAACCTCTCTCCTGCGAGGAGAGAGGCTTTGAATTCTCTTGATTGTCTGAATTCTCCCCCTTCCCTTGCAGGGAAGGGGGCTGGGGGGTTAGGTCATTAATAATCACCGCACGGAAGCAATCATCGAAAATATACCATTCAATAATTGCCGTATTTTTATCAATCAGTGGGGAGAGTTGGTCAAACTTGAGGGGTTTATAGGGATAAAGTTCGTTGTAACGCTGGCGCAGTTGGTTGATATGGCTGTAGTCTATCTCTGCTGGAGTTATCGATTTTTCCGATAACTTTTGTTCCCCAGCCGCCTGTAGCTGATTTAACCGTCGCTGTTCACTCCAAATTGCTTCCTGTAACTGTTGTAATTCCTCTTGTCTCTGGGTAGAAATCTGTCCGTCAGGGTAAAGGCTGCGGCTGGTGAGGTTGTCAATCAGGTTACGGGTTTTGCTGCGTTCGATGTATTCCCAGGCTTGGGTATTGTCTGCTAATTCTAGACAGACTTCGATCATATTGCGATAGAGTTTATTCCATTCTTCCGCTAGTTTCTGTTTATCAGTGTCGTTAGCTGTGCCAAAACTAATCTCTACTCTCTGGAATTCAACCGTATCAATCGCTGCGGCAAAGGCATGATAGGCGTTGTCCAATTGTTGGGCGTCTCGGTAGGCAAGTCCCAGGTTAAATTGGGTTGTAGCATGGTTTTGGGGAAAAGCCTCACGGGTGTAGACTTGAAGGGCGGCTTGATAGGATGCGATCGCATTTTCGATATTCTCTGCCCTTTCTCCCCTGATTCTGTCAGAGTAGGCATTCCCCAGATTATTTTGCGTGGTTGCCCATTGGCTAGGAAAGGCGTCACGGGTTCTGACTTGAAGGGCGGCTTGATAGGATGCGATCGCTATTTCTATATTTTCTGCCCTCTCTCCCCGAATGCGGTTTTTGTAGGTATTCCCCAGATTATTTTGTGTCTCTGCCCAATCTTTGGGAAAATCTTTACGAGTGCGGACTTCTAGGGCGGCTTGATAAGAGGCGATTGCTATTTCTATATTCTCTGCTGCTTCTCCCCCTATTTTGTCAGAGTAGGCAATCCCCAAATTATTTTGCGTCATTGCCCATTGACGGGGAAAATCCTTACGAGTGCGGACTTCTAGGGCAGCTTGATAAGAGGTGATCGCTATTTCTATATTCTCTGCCTTATCTCCCCGGATTCGGTCTTTGTAGGCATTCCCCAGATTATTTTGTATCTCTGCCCAATCTGTGGGAAACGCCTCATAGGTGTAAACTTCCAGGGCGGCTTGATAAGATGCGATCGCACGTTCGATATTTTCTGCTGCTTCTCCTCTAATTCGTTTACAGTAGGCAGCACCCAGATTATTTTGCGTATCCGCCCAATAGTTGGGAAAAGCCTCATAGGTGTAAACTTCCAAAGCAGCTTGATAAGATGCGATCGCACGTTCGATATTTTCTGCTGCTTCTCCTCTGATTCGTTTCCAGTAGGCATTTCCCAGATTATTTTGCGTCATTGCCCAATCACTAGGAAACGCTTTACGGGTGCGAACTTGTAGGGCGGCTTGATAGGAGGCAATGGCACGTTCGATATTTTCTGCCCCTTTTCCCCGGATTCGATCACGGTAGGCATTTCCCAGATTATTTTGAAGGATTGCCCAAGTTTCAGAGTCATTATCACAAGTAAAGGTAGTCAGTGCCATTTCATAGCCCGCAATCGCGATTTCCAGATTGTTTGCCTGACTCCCTAAAGGAAACTCCACAATAAGGTTACTGAATTCACCAAGAACTTGACCTTGTTCAGCTTCTACTTCTGTCAGAGTTGCCATCCCCCAGTTCCACAATACCCTGGCAAAGTTATCATCCAATAGATGCAGGTTTTCCTGGAGGAGGGGATAGACAACTTCGGGATTTCCGTCGCTATCTGAGGTTGCCTGTAATACTTCAACCAGGAAGTCGAGTTGGGCTTCGGGAGTAGCGGTTGAGGCGGATAATCCCAACAACTCCCCTAACTGATTCGCCATTCCGATTAAAAACTTCGCGGCATTTTCATCGCCCCTCTCTGCTAACGCTTCCGCTACCTGTGCCATGGTTGCCAGCAACCCGGCATCCACTAACTCGACGTTATCCTGTAATGTCTGCCCTTCCTCACCACTGGCACAGGTTAATAGGGTATTAATCAGGGTTAGATAGGCTTGTTGGCGTGCTTCATCCATGGGGCAATTGAGGCAGGAGATGCTAACTATGGTATAGCAAAAGACAGAGGGAGTGATGGGGTTAACAGCAACCGCCTTGGGTTTAAACCCAAGGAACCTAAAGCTCAAGTCAGAAGAGAGCTGACTGGATATAGCAGTCGCCAGGGTAATTAGGGCATCAACTAAACTCCGTTAATTGTTTCAATGCAGACAGACGTGTCTAACTTTTGGGGTTGTTTCTATAAGAATCCGAGTCGTCTTTAGACGACTTGCGCTTTTAGCCAAGAACTTGATTTCTTGGCGGGGGAATGGTTAGATTGCTCTGTTGAGCCTCGACTAAGGACGCTTTTAGCCTCGACTAAGAACGCTTTGAGCCTCGACTAGGGATGCTCTTAGCCTCGCCCATGACGCTTTAAGCCTCGATTAAGGACGCTCTGAGCCTCGCCCATGACGCTTTGAGCCTTGACTGGGGACACTCTGAGCCTCGACTAAGGACGCTTTAAGCCTCGACTAGGGATGCTTTGAGACTCAACCCCGACTCAGAACGACAGACATAGACTCAATCAAGCTATACATGGTGCGTTACATTTCATTAACGCACGATGGCGGACTGACACAGCTAAAATTGTGGAATAGATTTGACGGTGAAATTGGGCGCACACCGTGCGCCCCTACAAGACTAATCCACCATTTTAGGTGTGCCACGCTACTACAATATCTGCGATCGCACTCAACCCCGACTCAGAACGACAGACATAGACTCAATCAAGCTATACATGGTGCGTTACATTTCATTAACGCACCCGACAAAATCTGCGATCGCACTAGGGTATAGCAAAAGCGTTTCGATGTAGACAGACGTGTCTAACTGTTGGGGTTGTTTCTATAATAATTTGAGTCGTCTTTAGACGACTTGCGCTTTTAGCCAAGAACTTGAGTTCTTGGCGGGGGAATGGTTAGGGTTTGGGTATTTCCTGTTTGAATAAGGTTGACGTGATATTCGGTGGTCATGGTAATTCTCCTCATAAAACCTGAGTCGGGGCGGGTTTAGTCACATCTGGATGCAACCCAAAAGATAGTAGTAAAACCCGCCCCTACACAATTTTCCCATCTCCCACTCAAAACTTACATCCATGAGTGTTTAACCCCAGGGTAATTAGGACATGAAATAAACACTGTTAATTGTTTCAATGCAGACAGACGTGTTTAACTGTTGGGGTTGTTTTATAAGAATTTGAGTCGTCTTTAGACGACTTGCGCTTTGAGCCAAGAACTTGAGTTCTTGGCGGGGGAATGGTTAGGGTTTGGGTATTTCCTGTTTGAATAAGGTTGACGTGATATTCGGTGGTCATGGTAATTCTCCTCATGGAACCTGAGTCGGGGCGGGTTTATTCACATCTGGATGCAACCCAAAAGATAGTAGTGAAACCCGCCC
>NZ_JAVJZI010000133.1:0-59463 GCF_040223135.1 Coleofasciculus sp. G3-WIS-01 | reverse complement strand
ACTCTTTGCCTGCTTTCAAAGAAGTTTGGGTGGAATACAAAGAATGTAACTGCATGACCCTGCCAGCTACTTTAAAACGTGTCGATTACGCATTTAATCGGTGGTTTAAAGGGTTAGCATTAATCTAGCACATTCAGGGGGAGCATCATCCGAAAAGACTTTGCTGTGGAACTATCAACAACTTAAACCAAGTCAGCATTTTGGTCAGGCTCTTAATATGTTGACTCTACTGTTGGCGCTCCCATTGAGAGAGTCAAAGCTTACATAAAATCTCAGGAAACACCTCAAGATTGATTGCCTTCGTTCCTCCGGCAATCCGCTATCCCTCCCCACCCTGCTGACGCTGAGGGTGGGGACTCCCGCGATACGTTGATGATTTGTCATTTTCTCATAGGTCCTCCTAGTTCGGGTAAGTCTACCCTAGCTACCAAACTGACTCAACTTGAACCCAAAGCCGTGATTGTGTCCACAGACGCGATCCGGGCGCAGCTATTTGGTGATGAGAATATCCAAGGGGATTGGTCGTTGATTGAGACGCAAGTGTTACAGCAAATTCATCGATCGATTGCCGATGGAAACCCGGTGATTTACGATGCAACCAATGCCAAACCCGAATGGCGGCGATCGCTGTTGCCCAATATATCCGGTGAAACCGTGCGCTGGCTAGCCTGGTATCTCACCACTCCCCTGGAAACCTGCAAAGCTTGGAACCGACAGCGCCAGCGCCAAGTCCCTGATCAGGTGATTGAGGATTTTTATCGCACATTGCGAGATCACCCGCCTCAAACCAGCGAGGGATTTTTAGCGGTGAATTCGGTCAATATAGCGGATACAGAATTGGAGATCTCGTCAATGTTCAACCAATCAATCGGTAGAGACGCGCCATGGCGCGTCTCTACTTGTAATCTTAAAGATAGGCAGGATTGAAGGGATTCATCGATTAGGATGACTGACGAACATAAGGCTGACGTACCATCGGCTGATTCTCAGCAGGTGCAAAAACCAACGGAAGGGACAACCCCAAAATCGGTTGATAACTCCTGGACCAATCGCATGGCTGGGATTTGGAGTACAGCAACTGATCGCTTGCAGAAACTCCTCCCCACAGAACAAGTGACACAAACCGTTATTGACTGGTTTAGTGTTAATGAAACTCAAGTCGCTAAGATTTTGGCGTCGGTGCGGGAAGAACTACCGACAACCCAAGCGTTGCTGATTGGCAAACCCCAATCGGGGAAAAGTTCCATCGTGCGGGGATTGACAGGGGTTTCGGCGGAGATTGTGGGTCAGGGATTTCGTCCCCATACGCAATATACTGAGCGTTATGCTTATCCGTCCAATGACCTACCGTTGCTGATTTTCACCGATACCGTGGGTTTGGGTGATGTTAACCGAGAAACACCGATCATTATTCAGGAATTGGCGGGTGAATTGCAACAGGATAGTAATCGTGCCAGAATCCTGATTTTGACGGTGAAAATTAATGACTTTGCCACGGATACGCTGCGACAGGTGGCTGAACAGTTACAAGAGGAATATCCCCAGATTCCCTGTTTGCTAGCTGTAACTTGTTTACATGAACTTTATCCGGCTGATGTCGTTGATCATCCTGCTTATCCGCCGGAGTATGAAGAGGTCAATCGCGCATTTGAGGCGATTCAGGACACATTTAAGGGACTTTATAATCGGGCGGTGATGATTGATTTTACCCTGGAAGAAGATGAGTATAATCCTCTATTTTATGGCTTAGAGGCGCTCAGCGACGCCTTAGCTGAGTTATTACCAGAAGCAGAATCTCGTGCCATTTCTCAATTATTGGCACAGGGAGACGCCAGTCAGCAACTTGGTAATCTCTACCGGGATGTTGGGCGACGTTATATTTTGGCATTTTCGATTATGGCAGCAACTCTGGCGGCTGTACCGTTACCGTTTGCCACAATGCCCGTTTTAACCGCGCTGCAAGTCTCACTGGTTGGGTTGTTGGGGAAATTATATGGACAGACGCTGACGCCTTCTCAAGCTGGGGGAGTCGTGAGTGCGATCGCGGGGGGTTTTGTGGCGCAGGCGGTGGGACGAGAATTAATCAAATTTTTACCCGGTTTAGGGAGTGCGATCGCGGCGTCTTGGGCGGCGGCTTATACTTGGGCGTTAGGTGAGGGGGCTTGTGTTTATTTTGGGGATTTAATGGGCGGGAAAAAACCCGATCCCCAGAAGATTCAATCGGTGATGCAAGAAGCTTTTCAGTCGGCTAAAGAACGATTTAAAGGTATAAAGTAAATCTGAAAACCAGCCCGGATTTCAAACTCCGGGCTAATAGCCCAAGTCCATTAAAATGGACTAAAATTCTTATTCAGTCGTCTTCGACTTTAGCTTTCAACCCAAGGCGGTTGGTGAGACT
This sequence comes from Coleofasciculus sp. G3-WIS-01, assembly GCF_040223135.1. NCBI lineage: Bacteria > Bacillati > Cyanobacteriota > Cyanophyceae > Coleofasciculales > Coleofasciculaceae > Coleofasciculus > Coleofasciculus sp. G3-WIS-01. The sequence continues at coordinate 57,065 of NZ_JAVJZI010000133.1, read as the reverse complement.
ATTGTAAAATAAAAATTTAGTTACTGTTTTTGAGCGCGTTTTTGAGCAAGGATGCGCCATACTGTTGTAAGAATTCATTGGCTTTATAGATGCCACCTGTAACTTTTAAAGGAGTCGGATTCTCGGTTTTCCGTAACTTTTCTGAGGGATAAGCAATAGGGTAGGAAAGTTGAGTGATATTATTATTGCCTTGGTAAGGACGAGTGATCATATACCACCATTGCCCTTGTTTGATTTCCCGATGTAGAACGTAGCAACCCGGATGCCATTGATATCCTTGCTCTTGCCCTAGCCAGACACCACGCACATCAACAGGATCGTAAACTTCAAAGATAGTTTCATTCTTCTTCTGTTGGGGTGTTTGGAGTCTCTGTTCCTTCTGTTGCTTTTCTGTAATTTGGGTAGGCTTGTTTGTAGAAGTCATCAGCTTCTTGTTCCCCCTCTCTGTGTGCTGCTTCTCGAATTTTGGGATCAGGATCGGATACTCGTTCCCACCAAGAACGTTTCTCTTAATTCATTGTCTTTTACTGTTAATTATCAATGCTATCATACAATACGCGATCGCACGTCATACTTAACGACCAAATGCAATCATTTTCCGCTTCTCTCAATATTGTCGCAGACTGTGCGATCGCTCTCACTCACATTTGGGTTAGTTTTGAGATAATCTTGCAGCCAATTACAACCGCGTACCAGTAAATTAGCTAGAGTTAAATCCCACAGTTTCACAGTACCATCCTTACTAGCCGAAGCAATTATTTGACCGTCAGGACTGAATCTCACACTCTTAATAATCCGAGTTGTTGCTGCTGACGAATAAATGCGGCTAGATAATCATGAACTAATTGATACCGATCTGCCGGAATTTCAGGCAAGAGAAACACTAATCCTGATTCAACAAAAATCCTGAGTACCAAATCTAATTTACTCGCATCCGTCGTTAAATCATCAACGAATTCCTTTAAATCCCGTTCTAATTCAGCGCGAGTCTTTAGCGGACGAGTTCCCTTTTCATCCGTCAGCAAATACAACATTAATTCCGCTGCTTGCCGATTCTCAACACCACAATCCTCAATCACAGCTTCGACATAGTGCCTGACTAACTCTTCCTTTGTCCCTACCTCTCTATATTCAGCCAAGGTTTTAATAGTTTCGGCTTGCAGTTGCGCCCCGACAATCTGTAACTCAATGGGTAATATTTCCCCCGTTTTACCTGCTAAATCTTTGACCAATTCATCAATTAAGGCAGGTTCTAGATAAAAGCGCGATCGCGTGGTTAAATCTTCTATAATTGAGCGAGCATCTGCAGGTAAAAAATTCCCTAACCCATACAGCACATTTTTGCCTAAAATATCATGACTAATGACACTCATGCTATCGAGGCGATTGCACTCTAGTAGATAATGGAGGTAATCTTCCCGCAGCGATAAAATTACCTTGACTGATAAAATATTTAGACATTCTCCTAAAAAGTCCCAAAAGGGTCGCCGTTCTGCTAAATTGGGATAAACAAAGAAGAATTCTTCAAACTGGTCAAAAATTAGCACTGTCCTAATATTGTGCTGTTCATTTTGCTTTAACTGTTCCAGGATTTTGGCGTAAGGCGGGGTTTGTGGTGAGGTTGGTGTTTTTCTGGAAAAGTTATTGTCTACATCCTGAGAAGCTGAGGGCGGGTTTTGTTGAGAGGTTAGTGGTTTTCTAGAAACTTTATCTCCTAAACCCGCCCCTACAGAAGAATCGGGCGGGTTTTGTTGAAAGGTTGGTGGTTTTCTAGAAACGCTATCTCCTAAACCCGCCCCTACAGGATTTTTTGCCGTTTTTTCCTCCTCTAACTCATCCGTGACTAACTGCTTGCTCAAGTCATCTACCCAATTGGTATAAACTCGGATTAAAAGAGGTAAATTATTTTGAATACCAATAACTCTGTGCTTCAACGCTGGGATTAATCCCGCATTCACTAGGGAACTTTTGCCCACGCCAGATAGCCCATGAATCACGATTAACTTACTATCATTTCTGCCAATTCGCTCCAATAATCGCTCTAAATCTCGCTGTCGCCCTGATGCGGTAATTTCCGGCGCAACTGTCTCTTGATTATCGGTTTTGGCTGATGCTTCTTGTCGATGGGGTTGGAGTCTTCCCGCACCAATAAAAGCTCGAATGCTATATTGTTGTTCAATAGAGAGCCGCAGTTGCTTTGTGGAAAATGCTGCTAAATAATGCTTTTGTTCAAAATAAAGGTCGCGTAATTCGGTTAAAATTCGGATATATACTAAAGGATGTCCTTTATCACCTAAATCTCTGGCTTGCACCAAATGCGCGATCGCGTCGTGTTTATTCCCTAAATGGCGTTCGGCTTGGGCTAAAAATAGCAAGTTTAATCCCTGAACCCATCGCTTCTGTTCCGGGAGTTGCGCTAAAATATTCACAGCTTGTTGTGCAGCTTGGCGACTATCTTCCCTGCGCTGTTGCTGTAAGGCGACTTCTGCTAAAAAGCTATAATCTTGGGCTAATTTATTGGTAATTCCATACCGTTGATGCAAGGATACTGCCTTTCGCGCTATTTCTTCTAATTCATCCCAGGATTGCATCCGTTGCAAGACTCGTTCGAGTTGGGTAATGGATTTTGCCGCTAAATCGGGGCGGTTTTCTTGTTCAAAGATGTCCAAACTTTGCTGTAAGGGAATCTTGGCGGGTTGCCAATTTACTTCGCGGTGTTTTGTTCGATCAACGGCGTAATAGTGGTATAGTCCAATGTGAAATAATACTAACCCGACTTTTAATTTAGGGTTAATCGTTTCTCCGGGTTCTTCAATAAGGATTGGTTTATTTAGATTATCGGTTTGATTAGAACGAGTATCGGTAAAATTGACATCGACGGCTGGAAACGGGGCGGGTTTATTTACGTTATCTGTTTCAGCCGAAGGGTTAGCTGTAAAACCCGCCCCTACATGGGTTTGTTGTTGCCAAAATTCCAGGCTTTTCTGGAAATAATCTAAGGCTTCTGGACTATCCCCGGCATTTAATCCGCGTAGAAATGCTAAATCTGCCTCAAACTGGGGGGTTAAGTCTAGTTTCGGCTGGGATAATTCTTTTAAGGCTACCTCGAATTCTGAACTAGTTAAGTAATTTAGGTCTAAAACGTTGGCTAATTTATATAAAGATTGAGGAGAATTTACGGCTAAGGCTTTGGCGAATAGGAACTTGACAGCCTGCAGGAGAGCATTAATTAAGTCATCTGTTGGTATCGCAAAGGCGGTTGTTGTTGCCCAACTCTCGAAATCGGGTGCAATTCTCAACAGTCGAATATAAACCCGATCATTCATCCATAAGATGAAAGGAAAAGGAAAATTCTTGCGAAACTCTTCCCGCACCTGATTCATCGCCGCGAACATTTCGTCCACATTGTCTAAAGCGGCAAAGCCAGATACCATAAGGGCAGAAGGCATCTCTTGTCCTAGTTGCGATCGCACGGTGCTAAATAGGGTTCTGTCTTCTGGCTTCAGGTGAATGACTCGGATATCAAAGGTGCATTCCTCTTGCAGTTGCTGGATTAGGCGTTGTTGCAAATACCCATAGTTACAACGCGCCAACATCAGGCAAAACTGTCCCTGAGAGGCTTCCATTGCCCAGGCTAATTCATCTAAAGACTCCTGATTGGCTAGAGTAAAATCGTTCAAGTCTTCACTCCTACATCATTCATTTATTGTAGTGAGTTGAGGGAAAAAGGAACAAAAGATATGACAACTTATTCTGATTGAGGGTTCCTATCGGATTATTTACTACATTAAACCCGATCAAATCGATGTACTGGCTGTGATACATGGTTCCCAACAAATTACTGAAGATTATCCTCCATCATCTTTTAAGATTGGGGTTTAGGTAAGACTTGGAAGACAGGTAGACCAGTAGACAAGGAAGAGTGAGAACGAAAAATAGGGCGTTTCGGCTTTTAGAAGTTAGTTTGACCGAACCTAATTCTGTACGGTTTTTCCCCCTTGTCTTCTTTCCTTCCTTGTCTTCCTTGTCTTGCCCCAACCCCACAGTAAAAAACCTACACCTGTCAGCTGGGGGTGAGGGGTTGAGCTGAAGTTGACACGGATGACGGAGCCTGCGCCCCTACGGTTAACGCTTCACCAACTTCTTCGTCACCTTCCGCAACCGCACCGACTGCGGTGTGACTTCCACCAACTCTTCGGGTCCGATATATTCCAACGCCCGTTCCAAACTCATCTCGGCTGGCGCTTGCAACTGCACCAATTCATCCCCGGTGGCGGAACGATGGTTAGTTAACTGCTTAGTCTTACAAACATTCAAATCCAAATCTTGAGGACGGTTGTGTTCGCCAACAATCATCCCCTTATACACCCGCGTCCCCGGTGTAATAAAGAATACACCTCGGTCTTCGCCATTTTTCAAGGAATAGAATGTCGCCACCCCTTCCTCAAAGGCAATAATCACCCCATTGCGGCGGGTTTCCACATCACCGGAAAGCGGACGATAATCCAAGAAACTGTGATTCATAATCCCATCACCACGAGTCAGGCGCATGAATTCACCCCGGAAGCCAATTAAACCCCGTGCGGGAATCACAAATTCCAATTGAGTGCGACCATTACCACTAACGTGCATATTCTGCATTTCGCCCTTGCGCTGTCCCAACCGTTCAATACAGCTACCCACGGCTTCTTCAGGAATGTCTAGCGCCAAAACTTCGTAAGGTTCGCAGGGTTGACCCTTGACTTCCCGATAAATCACTTGCGGCTGAGACACCTGAAACTCATACCCTTCCCGGCGCATGGTTTCAATCAGGATACCCAGGTGTAATTCGCCTCGCCCAGAGACTAAGAATTTATCGGGAGAATCGGTTTCATCGACACGCAGAGCCACATTCGTCTCTAATTCTCGCATCAAGCGATCGCGCAATTGCCGGGAAGTCACGTAATCCCCTTCCTGACCCGCAAACGGCGAATCGTTCACCGAGAACGTCATCTGCAATGTCGGTTCATCAACCTTAATTAAAGGCAAGGCTTGGGGTTCATTAGGACAGGTAATCGTCTCACCGATATTAGCATTCGCAAAACCCGCTACGGCGACAATATTTCCAGCCGAGGCTTCCTCTAAATCAACCCGCTGGAGTCCATCAAACCCCATGAGTTTACTAATTTTCGTCTTGACAATTTCTCCACTTTCTGTTACTAGAGCCGCTTGCTGACCCGCTTTAATCGTGCCATTATGGATTCTACCAATCACAATTCGACCCAGATAATCCGAATAATCCAGCGTCGTGACTTGCAATTGCAGAGGTTTAGTCACATCACCCACAGGCGGCGGAACATGGCGCAGGATAGCTTCAAACATGGGTTGCATATCCACCCCTTCGCCATCTAAATCGTCTTTAGCGTACCCTTGTAACCCTGAAGCAAACAGGTAAGGAAACTCACACTGATCATCATCCGCCCCCAACTCAATAAACAAATCGAGGACTTTATCCACAGCACCGTATGGATCAGCTTGAGGACGGTCAATTTTATTCACCACCACAATCGGGCGCAGTCCTTTTTCCAAGGCTTTTTTGAGGACGAACCGGGTTTGTGGCATCGGTCCTTCATTGGCATCCACAATTAAGATACAACCATCCACCATACCCAATACCCGTTCCACTTCCCCACCAAAATCGGCGTGACCGGGAGTATCAACAATATTGATTAAGATATCTTTATAGTGAACTGCTGTATTTTTAGACAGAATCGTAATTCCCCGCTCTCGCTCCAAATCATTGGAGTCCATAACGCAATCGGGAACCTCTTCCCCTTCACGGAAGATACCGGATTGTTTGAGTAGGGCGTCAACCAAGGTGGTTTTGCCGTGATCGACGTGGGCAATAATGGCAACGTTGCGAATCGGAAGAGTCATAGAGGCGTTAGGCAATGAGTTGGGAGAGGTCAGATCTCTTAATATAGATTTCTTAATAATTGTAGCTTACTCAAAGGGGAGCCGGGTTGTAGGGGCGGGTTTTACCGATAACGTTTTGCAGACAACCCTTGTACAGACGCGCCATGGCGCGTCTCTACTAAACCCGCCCTTTTTCGGGGTGTCGGTGCATGTTTCAGACGTAAGGCGTGGAACGTCTGAAACCTCATCCCATAATTGAGCATGTCACCGTTGTCGGTTGGGTTGAGGAACGTAGTGGAAGAGATTTTACCGTTAAATAGGGCGCACGTCGGTTAAATAGGGCGCACGTCGGTGCGCCCCTACGGTTTGCGGGCGTCAGGTTAATTTATCTTGTTTAGGTGTGCTACGTCACTACAATGTGGCTGATTGAGAATCGTGCAACAGATGAGATATATCTGGTTTTGTTTCAGAAGTTGAATGATTCTCTCTCCTTTATATAAATGCTTCGCAGCCATTCTAGGGTTGCGCCAGACAGTCCAAATTGAATCCGGTTCACCAACTCCCCCCATTGATACAGTTCTGACAGAGATAGGGATTGCTGAAACTTCTGCTGGTAAAATTTAGCCCAAAAGTCCGGTGCTTTGTACCGATTCTTGCGCCAGCGCCTGCGCCAACAGAGGGTATCTTTCAGCGTGGGCGAGTCTACCCCTACAATTGGTGGGATATCAGCATAACTCACAAAAGTACTGATTCCCTTGCCAACAACGTGGATTACATATCGCCAGCAATCAATGCGATAAATCTCGTCAGGATGGAGATTGAGCAGAAGCGCAATGGCTTCTGGGGTAACAAACCGTTGTAAAGGATGAGTGGCTCTTGATTTTAGATGAAGTGTTGATAACATAAGAGATGCACCCCACACAATGGGGTTGTGTTTTGATAAGATACGGCGATCGATCTTTGGCTTCGTAAACTTAGGTGCGATCGCTTTTAATTTGCTTAGTGTAGACGAAATTTAAACTTTATGTCAAGAGGTGAACGAGTTCGGTTGCGGATTAGGGAACTAGCTGCCAGGGAGAACTGGACGTTGCTGGATGTCGCTGAACGGTCTGGAGTTCCCTATAGTACCATCAAAACCTACGCGCGATCGCCAGGAATGACGATGGTGGATATTGGGGCGCTGCTGAAGTTGGCACGGACATTTGATGTATTGATAGAGGATTTGTTTGAGATTGTGAAGGAGTAGGTCATTTGTCATTCGTCATTTGTCATTCGTCATTTGTCATTTGTCATACTCGCTTCCGAAAAGAAGCAAGTTACGTTTATGTAAGGATTTGAGGAATATTTTATTGATGAGCTTCACACCCGGAAAACGTAGGGGCGCACCGACGTGCGCCCTTTCCACCGACGTGCTAGCGTGAGTTCGGTTGATACTCTGGTGGTAAACCCGGATTAAACATCACCACAAATTGGGCATTCGGCATCAGACGGCGAAGTATGCGAAGATGACCATCAGCATCGGAACGGCTACGATACTGTGCTACAGTGACTCCTTGCATTTTGGGTAGCAGTCGAACCAGCACCCAAGGATAAAGGCGTTCTTTGTAAGGCATAATAAATGTGTCTCCATCTGAAATTGGAGCCAGAGCCAGTGCTAAGAGGTTGGTAGCCGGGATGCACTGGCTTTCTGACCATATGAAGTTATGCCTTCATACTACGGGCAAATTCTGGTTAAGTCAATTTAACCATGAGGATTTTGGAATAAAACAGTAATGACGAGTGTGGGGGAAAAGCTTAAACGCCAGCGTGAATCACTGCATCTGACGCAGCAGCAAGTCGCTGATCAATTGGGTGTGACGGTAACTACTGTGAAAAATTGGGAAGCTGGCAGACATATCCCAAAGCTATACCCCATCCAGACCAAAGCATTGTGTGATTTGCTCGATTTAACCTTAAACGAGTTGGCAGAGTATAGTTAATGATGCCCAAGAGTCAGACAGCAAACGTGAGTAACTGATTGGGAAAGGAATGTAGGTAAAGGCAAGACGCGATCGCTTAAAAATGGCTAATTTGGGAGAAAAGCTAAAACAACGACGAGAATCGTTGAATTTGACGCAACGGCAACTACCTCATGAATTAGATGTAATGATAACAATGGTGCAAAACTGGGAAGCTGGCAGGCACATTCCCAAGCTATACCCAGCACAAAGGAAAATATTGTGTGATTTGCTAAGCCTTACCTTGGAAGAGTTAGCCGAGTGGCATATTTAGTTGAGTTGTGGGTTATGAAAATTAACTAAGATTTAACCTTAGAAGTTACGCTCCGCTAACATGCCACTACTGGCTCGGCACGCTTACGTTACTGCCCCCTAGTTTTCAGTATCTCTATAATTGATAATAAACACCATTTTGGAGCATATCACTAATGCCACTTGCGCCAGCCGAAAAAAAAATGTGGGAAACTCACCCAGAGAAAGATCCCAAGAAAATGTCTGACGATGAGATTAATGCCAAGTATGAGAAACGAGAAAGAAGAATACTCACTGAAATGAATCGTGAGAAGCTGCCCAGTTTTGCCGATGCGCTCAAAAAACCTGGCTATATGGAGATTAGACCATTTTTCCAGCGTAGACCCCGTTGGAATAAAAAAATGCAATCACGCCTAATTGAGTCATTTCTAATCAACATTCCTGTTCCACCCATTATTCTGTACGAAAAGGAATATAACTCCTATGAAGTCATGGATGGTCAACAGAGAATCACTACCATTCAAGATTTTTACGACAACAAACTCAAATTGACAGATTTAGAACTTTGGCCCGAACTAGAAGGATGCACTTATAATCAACTTCCCGAAAAAATAAAGGCAGGAATTGATCGTCGGTCTATTTCATCTATAGTGCTGATCACGGAATCAGCCTCTGACCCCGAAGAAGCACTTTTCTTAAAACAGCTTGCTTTTGAACGCCTTAATACTGGAGGAGTGGCTCTAAGTCGTCAAGAAGTGCGAAACTGTTTATATTCCGGAGATTTTAACGATCTATTGGTCGAACTCGCTAAAAATCCTATATTTGCCCGATCTTGGGGAATACCCATTGACGACAAGGAAGCACTTGAGAAAAACAGTTTATACAAAAAAATGGAAGAGGTGGAATTAGTTCTTCGCTTTTTTGCTCTGCGTAATTATCATCAATTCCATGGAAAATTAGAGGAATTTCTTGATAAATACATGATTAAAAGTCTAAAATTTACCAAAGAAGACATTGTTTTTTTGAAAGATATATTCGTGAGAACTATTTCTATTGTCAACCAAGTTTATGAAGATAATTTATTTAATCCGAAACAATTTGAACCCAATAATATGAACTTTCAAGATCAGCCCTACAAAGCCTATTATGATGCGGTGATGGTGGGGTTTAGCAATCATTTAGATAGTGAGGATGTTTTAATTGCTCGAAAACAAAAAGTAATTGAAGCAACTCAAAAACTCTTTGAAGAAGACAAAAATAAACTTTTAACAGGTAAAGGAAAAACGAAAGCGGATATTCAGAAACGACTGGGACTATTCGATGATATGCTTGCTCAAGTCATCAACGAATAAGTTATGATGTTTCAAGAGCTTCTGAAAACCGTACAGATCAATATTTCTACTGTTCGTTCTATTATCCAAGTTAACGAAAGACTTAGAGAAAATGTTTTTGGAATCAAGAGTATAATCGCACAGGAACGGGGAACGCAAGCAAACTCTATCATTGATGAACTAACACAGAATGCCCCAGAAGCTAGAAACTGGAGAATTTACGATCATTGTGCTGTAGTAACACGCTTATACGCCATTTATGAGCGTTTTGTTGAAGACTTAATTCGAGAATGGATACAACTTCTGCCAGATTTATTTCCAGTTTATGCAGATTTGGGAGACAGAATTTGTAATACACATCGAGTAGGTGTAGCCCGGTTACTGTTAGATATAACAAAAAATAGATTTGGACATCTTTCTGTTGAAGAGGTTATTCGAGGATTATTTTATGGAGCTAGTGGTACTGGAGAAAAGTATGAACTACTCCCGGATGCATTTCTATTGCACGAGCAGAACTTACGCAAAAATACTTTAGATAAATTATTCGCTGATGCTGGTATTTCCCAGGCTTGGAGCTGGGTTGAAAAGCATAGAAAAATTAAGTATTTTGTTGAAGAAATTAGAGGGAGTGAAAATACAGCAGAAGGAGAACTCAATGAACTTATTGACTATCGAAATGATGCTGCCCACGGTGCTTTCATCGATACTATATTAAGTTCAAATGCACTGCTAGAATTGTGTGATTTTGTTGAAGCTTTATGTCAAGCGCTAGCTGAGTTGGTGACTTGTCAAATTATTGAACAGCAAACATCAACAGGTCAGGCTCAAGAAATTGGTCGAATTACGAAATGGTTGAAGAAACGCCAAGCGGCAGTTGCTAAGGTAGAGGAAACGACTTTATCAGTTGGAACAAGTGTTTTTCTTATGGGTGAAGCATACTGTCAATTGGCAAGGATTCAAAGTATTCGCATTAATGATGCTGATCAGGAGTCAGTACAGACAATCAGTGGCATGGAAGTGGGATTAAAATTTGATGTAGAAGCCCGAAACAACTTACGTTTATATGTGGTTAAATAAGCGAGGGCTAGTCTGTCAAACTAGGATAATTTTGACAAGGGCGATCGCGGCCTCAATCTCAAACCAAAAGAGCGGGATTATTCTCTGATTAATAAATTATCATTTTGCCGTTAGTCGATAATCTCAGTCCTGGGAAATTCATCCCACATTCTCTTCAGACTATGCCAAAATCGATGATATGTATCATGAATTTTGAGCAATGACTTGGTCTTCTGGACAGAAGTTGCATGGCAACAATTATATTCTGGAAAAAGAATTAAAACGCGGACAATTTAGCGTTACCTATCTAGCTAGCGATCGCAAGAAAACTCAATGGGTGGTCAAAACCCTGAGTGATCAGTTGATCCACGACTTCAGCCAACCGGAAGTCGATCAGCTTCAGGAAACGTTTTTGTGCGAAGCTGTAAAGCTGGTAAAATGCCGACATCCTAATCTGGTGCAAGTTAAAGAACCGTTGGTCGAAGGACACCAGGTTGGCATGGTTATGGAGTATCTCGATGGTGTCGATTTAGCCAGCCACGCCCAAAAGGGTTTGCCAGAATCAGAAGCGCTGCTTTATATCCAACAAATTGGCGAAGCGCTGAAAGTGATTCACGAGGCGGGGTTAATCCATCGGGATGTAAAGCCAAGTAATATTCGGTTACGAACGGGTCAATCAGAAGCCGTGTTAATTGATTTTGGCTTAGCGCGAGAATGTAATGATGCATCAACAACGGTTGATACTCATACAGCCGATGGGTTTGATGCCCTAGAGCTTTATAATGTAGAAACTCCCCTAGGAGCTTATACGGATGTTTATTCATTAGCCGCAACGCTATACTTTTTAGTTACGGGAGAAATTCCGCCAACGGCAATGGATCGCTGTCTGTCTAAAGCGCGATTAATTCCGCCAAAACAGATCAATGAACAAATTAGCGATCGCACCAATGAAGTGATCCTCATCGGTATGGCGCTACAGGTTGATGAACGCCCTCAAACCATACAGGAATGGCTAGATTTACTGGGATTGCAGCGCCAAATTCCTGGAGCAAAACGCCAGAAGTCTCCCCTGATCTGGATTGCTGCGATCGCCGCCGTCGTTGGTGTGTTAGGTCTAATTGCGGCTTGGTTCTTGTTTAAACCTGCATCAATCCCTCAACAACCCACACCGGTGCAAACACCAGTCTCTTCCGTGATGCATACCCCAGCGAGTAACGTTTACCCAATGACATTTTGGTCAAAGGTTTAACCGATATCCTCCGTCTTATGTCAAGGATGAAGGGTCATACCTCACGCCAATCCCTTTGCCGTTATATTTTTTTAACCAGGGTTTATTTTTTTTAAGAAATCTGGACATTAGCACCATTACTGTCAAACTAAATAATATCTCTACGTTGTAGGAGATTTGGCAGTGGACTATGAAATTCGCTACAAGCCAGCATTTGCCGCTATTTTCCTGACACTCAATCCCGGTGACAGAATCACAGCCCAAGCAGGTGCGATGACCAGTATGGATGGTAGACTCACCGTGAAGACGGAGTTTTCGGGTGGTTTTATCTCAGGCTTACTCAAAAAGTTCTTTGGGGGAGAATCGTTATTTGTTAATACATTTCATAATAAAACGCAACAACCCTTAACCTTGGTTCTCACTCAGTCCACCATTGGCGACATTGTTGGTGTGGACTTGGGCGGACGTTCCTTTTGCTTTCAACCCGGTGCTTATATTTGCCATACCTCTGGCGTCAAACTAAGTGTGCGGTGGGCGGGTTTGAAGAGTTGGTTTTCTGGAGAAGGGTTATTCAAACTTCAAGTTAAGGGTCAGGGTAAGGTATTTTTTGGTGCCTATGGTGGATTGACGAAAAAGCGGGTTAACGGTGATTTTATTGTCGATACGGGTCATTTAGTTGCTTATGAACCGGCGATTCGTATGAATGTTGGCTTAGCGGGCGGTTTATTTGGTTCAATGACTTCTGGCGAAGGATTCATTAATCGACTCACGGGTACAGGAGAAATTTATCTCCAGTCTCGCAGTATTAGTGGTTTAGTCAGCTATTTACAACCAAAATTGCGTTAATATAAAACTCCAAATTTTTCCACAATGAATATTGAACTGTTGCATCAACCAGATAGTGCGATCGCGCGTGTTGTTCTGGACGCTAATGAAGAATTAGTGGCGCAAGCTGGCTGCATGATTGCCATGAATGGTTCCATTAATGCGAGTACCACATTGCGCCAGGGAAAGGGTGGCGGTATTTTGGGCGGACTCAAACGCATGGTGGCGGGGGAATCGCTATTTTTAAGTGTTTTCCGTTCACCAAGGGCGGGGGGTGAAGTCTTTCTCGCCCCTAAACTTATGGGTGATCTTCTCCTCTATGAGATGAAGGGTAAAAAGTTAGTGGTTCAGGCGACATCCTATTTGGCTAGCGAGTCAGGAGTTGATCTTGATCTCGGCTTTCAAGGGTTTAAATCTCTGTTTTCAGGTGAATCCATTTTTTGGTTGAGTCTTAGCGGCTATGGGGTTGTCTTGTTAACTTCATTTGGCGGAATTTATAAAGTGCCTGTCAATGGAGAATATGTTGTGGACACTGGTCATATTGTCGCTTTTGAAAAAAGCCTGACTTTTGATATTACCAAAGCCGGATCGAGTTTGCTGAGTGCCTTTTTGGGCGGAGAAGGACTGGTTTGTCGATTTAAAGGACAAGGAAACGTCTATTGCCAAACTCACAACCCTGGTGCTTTTGGTCATCAGGTGGGTTCTCAACTACCGCCGCGATGATCACAGTAAAATAGTTAAGTTCAGTATCGTCCCTTACTTAACTGTAAGTGGACTGAAGTGGTGGGAAAAATAAATCAAGGATAAATTATCATGAGTCATCAAATTTCCTATAAAATAGAGCATTCACCGTCTTATGCTTCTTTGGTGCTTAACTTGAAAACCAATGAAACGGTTTTAGTTGAATCCGGTGCTATGGCAGCAATGGATACTTGTATAAAAATGAAGTCCAGGTCTAAGGGTGGCTTAATGAAAGGACTTGGGCGAATGGTGAGTGGTGAGTCTTTTTTTATTAGTGAGTTTACGGCTGAAGGCAAATCAGGAGAGTTGTATGTTTCGCCCGGAGTACCGGGAGATATTTGTCATTATTACTTGCAAGGGAATGGTTTAATGATTCAATCCTCTGGATTTGTCGCCGCTAGTCCCACGGTAGAGATAGATACCAAGTTTCAAGGGTTTAAAGGCTTTTTTAGTGGCGAATCATTGTTTTTAATTCGGGCAACTGGGACAGGGGATATTTGGTTTAGTTCTTATGGGGCGATTATAGAAATTCCCGTGGCTGGGGATTATGTGGTGGATACCAGTTACATTGTGGCATTTGAAGATACGTTAAATTACAACGTAGAAATGTTGGGCGGTTTATCGTTTCGTGGATTAAGAACGGGACTTTTAGGGGGGGAAGGATTAGTTTGTCGGTTTAATGGAGAAGGGCGTTTATGGGTGCAGTCGAGAGAACTCTATAGTTTGATTAATTTCTTAACTCCCTTCCGCCCGACGAAGAGTAATAATTAGTATGTAGTAAGCGCTTTAGCGCTTCTAGGCACTAAAGTGCCGACTACATACATACAAATAGCTTGTAGTAAGCGCTTTAGCGCTTCTAGGCACTAAAGTGCCGACTACATACATACATACATACATACACATACATACGAGTCATAATATTATGTATGAATATCGCCAACTAACTCCCACACAACGAGCTGAATTAGTTCAGCAACGTTTGTCTCGTGGTTATCCACCTCACGCGCCTCCCCATGTTGTGACTGACAAGGAATTTTATCTTTTAACAGCAGCTTGTTATGAACACAAGTGCCATGTTAAGGATGAATATCGCCGCCAAGAGTTACTCAATTTGCTATTTGATGCGTTCGTAACTGCTGGGATGGAAATCCGCGCCTGGGTTGTTCTGCCAAATCACTATCATCTCCTGGTACATCTGACTAATTTTGATGAGTTGAGTCGCCTGTTTCGCTTAGTACATGGTCGTACTTCTTATCAATGGAATCGGGATGATAATGTCACCAGTCGCAAGGTGTGGTATCGTTATAGCGATCGCGCTATTCGCTCAGAACGACATTATTTTGCTACCTTAAACTATATCCATTACAATCCAGTCAAACATGGCTGGAGCAAATCTTCCTATGAATGGCGTGAAAGTAGCATTCATTGGTATCTGGAAAATTTCGGACGCCAGTGGTTGAGAGATGCGTGGATTGAATATCCTGTGCGTGATTACGGTAAAGATTGGGATGATTTTGAGGAAGATGGTCATTATTAGAGCGCTAAAGCGCTCACTACGAACGAATTTTCTATGTCCAATGATCCAATAAATCGCAATCCCCCGCCGGGTAATCGCCAACTCCTAATTTTATTGGGGCTATTTCTTGGATTTATTGTGGCTGTTCTCTGGCTGTTGAATCTTCTGGTAAATGGTTTAATTGGGATGATTCCGCCCAGTGTGGAGCAAAAATTGGGTGCGGTAATTGTGCCAGTTTATGAGAAACAAGCTAAACCGTCCCCGACTCAAGATACCTTGAACCAATTATTAGATCGTTTAGAACAGGAACTTCCCCCGGAACAACAAAAAGCGCGGGATTATCAGGTGCTGTATTTGCCAGAGTCTACGGTGAATGCTATGGCGTTACCAGGAGATGCTATTGTTATTTATCAGGGTTTACTGCAACAAGCAGAGTCTGAGAATGAATTGATGATGGTATTAGCCCATGAGTTAGGTCATTTTGCTCACCGAGATCACCTGCGGGGTTTAGGACGAGTCTTGGTGGTACGGGTAGCCTTAGCCTATTTTATTGGGGACGTGGGAGCCTTGCAATCAGTGGCTTCGGCGGCGGTGGAGACAATTGCGCGATCGCAGTATTCTCAGTCTCAGGAAAAGGAAGCCGATGAGTTTGGCTTAATGTTATTAGATGACACTTACGGTCATGTCGCGGGAGCCACAGACTTTTTTGAACGAATGAATGAGAAAACCGGAGCAAATTTTGCCTTCCTGTCAACCCATCCATCACCTAAAAAACGGGTGGAAGAGTTGGAGCGTTTGATTCAAAAGCAAGGGTATGAAATTGGGACGCGATCGCCTTTACCAAAAACCTTGAAATGAACGATAAGTAGTGTCGTGGATAAGTAGTGTCGTGGCACACCTAAAATGGTAGATTAGAATTGTAGGGGCGCAAGGCTTGCGCCCGGTTTAACCCTGAGCGAAGTCGAAGGGTTAAACGTCAAATCTATTCCACAATTTTAGCTGTGTCAGTCCAGTAGTCAAACAAAATTACAGTTGATGGTTTAGATTATAAAGGAACAGGGAATAGATATTGCTCTGGCAATTTCTCGACTTCCCTATCTGACAGCCGTTTGTCAAGAAACCCTGCGAATTTATCCCATTGCTCCCAGTACTTTCCCTCGGATTCTCAAGTCACCCATGGAAATTATGGGGTATCAATTTGAAGCTGGTACGGGGTTTATGCCTTCTATTTATTTAGTCCATCATCGGGAAGATATCTATCCCGAACCGAAGCAGTTTAAACCCGAACGTTTTCTAGAACGGCAATATTCCCCTTACGAGTATTGGGAAGCAAACTAAGTTTTATGTAAGGGTTTGAGGGCGATTTACATAACTTAATATGAATAGCACGCTTCTTAAGGCTGGTGGGCAATGCCCACCCTACTTAGCACAGACTTAGCACAGACAGATAAGAGAGAGCGATTATCATAGAGGATGGCAACAGGATGGATTGATATCAGTTTCCTCCAGTTAGAGTAAATTCTTATGTCAGTTTTCAGTAAAATTATCAGTGTAATTATTGCCGTAATTATTGGCTGTGGCGGTGTACTTGGCGTATTTTATGCCATGAATTATCTAGCCAACACCCTACCCTATAAATGGCAATCGCGAATTCTACCTTGGATTTATCTCGCCCCCGCCCTGCTGGTGCTGACGGCATACTTGATTTTACCCACGCTGAATACAATTTACATCAGTTTTCTGGATCGGCGATCGCAAAATTTTGTCGGACTAGAAAATTATAAGTTTGCTTTCACCAGTGAGGCGATGCTGGTGGCGTTTCGCAATAACCTATTGTGGCTGGTTCTGGTGACGGGGTTTAGTGTTGGGTTTGGCTTGATTCTGGCGGTACTCATGGATAAGGTACGGTATGAACCTATCGCCAAGTCCCTCATCTTTTTACCCATGGCGATTTCTTTTGTCGGTGCAAGTGTGATTTGGCGGTTTGTCTATGCCTTTCGTCCAGCCGGATCAGAGCAAATTGGTTTACTTAATGGTATCATCACCAGCCTGGGATTTGAACCCGTGGGGTGGTTAGTGGAACGTTCGATTAACAATTTTGCCCTAATTGCGATTATGATCTGGCTGCAAACCGGGTTCTGTCTGGTTTTACTTTCTGCAGCGGTTAAAGGGATTCCCAAAGATATTATCGAAGCCGCCCGGATGGATGGGGCGAGTGAGGTACAAATTTTCTGGCGGATTACTATCCCGATGATTCGTTCCACCTTAGCGGTGGTGACAACGACGGTGGTGATTATGGTACTTAAGGTGTTTGATATTGTCTTTGTGATGACGGCGGGGAATCAAGGCACAGAAGTGATTGCCTCGCGGATGATTAAGGAAATGTTTAACTATCGCGACTATGGCAGAGGGAGTGCGATCGCGGTTATCTTATTACTAGCAATTGTACCAATCATGGTTGTGAATATCCGCCGCTTCCGTCAACAAGAGGCAAGTAGATGAAATCTAAACGTCGCCGTAAATCGAATTCTGTGAAACATCTGTCTCATCAGTTGCGAAATGCTTTCAATAGCCTTCCGGTTCATCTGAGTTTAATCGTCATTTCCTTAATTTGGACATTACCCACCGTTGGCTTGTTGATTAGTTCCCTACGCCCGAAGGATGACTTGTTGGAAAATGGCTGGTGGATGGTGTTTCAACATCCCTTTGATTTCACCCAATATCAGTTAGGGAATTATATTGATGTTTTGACAGCGGAAGGAATGGGACAAGCATTTTTAAATAGCTTTACCATTGCCATTCCCGCGACAGTGATTCCCATCGCTATCGCCACATTTGCCGCTTATGCATTTTCTTGGATGCAGTTTCCAGGGCGTCAGTTGTTATTTATTTTAGTCGTGGGGTTGTTGGTTGTCCCCTTACAGATGACGCTGATTCCTGTATTGCGATCTTATAATCATTTGGGATTATCGGGTTCGTTTTTAGGCGTGTGGTTAGCCCATACGGGATATGGTATGCCGTTAGGGATTTATTTACTCAGAAATTATATCGGTTCCCTACCCAAGGATTTAATCGAAGCGGCGGCGGTGGATGGGGCGTCGCACTTAACCACGTTTACTCGCTTAATTGTACCCCTTTCCCTCCCCGCGATCGCATCCTTTGCCGTGTTTCAATTTTTATGGGTATGGAATGATTTATTAGTCGCCTTAGTGTATCTGGGAGGAACACCCGATGTCGCCCCCTTAACCATGCGCTTAACTACCTTGGTAGGTTCTCGTGGCGAAGCTTGGCATTTGCTGACAGCCGGGGCTTTTATCACCATGATTGTACCCCTGATTGTGTTTTTTGCCCTGCAACGGTATTTTGTGCGGGGGATTTTGGCAGGTTCAGTTAAAGGGTAATGTCATTTATCATTTGTCATTTGTCCTTTATCAAGCAAGTATTAATATTTTATAATAGCATACCATTGGGGCATCTACGTCTAAATTCCCAACTCAGGTTCTAAAATGGCTAGTGTTGTTTTTGAAGGCGTCAACAAACAATTTAATGAATTTATCGCGGTAAATAATTTAAATTTGACTATTGACGATGGTGAATTCCTCGTCTTTGTTGGTCCCTCTGGCTGCGGTAAAACTACCTCCCTCCGGATGCTGGCGGGACTTGAAGATATAACCCAAGGTAGTATTTATATTGGCGAGCAGCTAGTCAATGATGTTCCGCCCAAAGAGCGGGATATTGCCATGGTTTTCCAGTCTTACGCCCTGTATCCCCACATGTCTGTCTATGAAAATATGGCATTTAGTCTAGAATTACAAGGGAAGCGGAAAGGCGAAATCAAAACCCGTGTTGAAAGTGCTGCCAAGCAATTAGGAATTGACCATTTACTGTCCCGCAAACCTAAAGAACTTTCCGGAGGACAGCGCCAGCGAGTTGCGGTGGGTCGCGCCATTGTCCGGAATCCGGCTGTTTTTTTAATGGATGAGCCGTTATCCAATTTAGATGCTAAATTACGGGTACAGGCGCGGGCAGAAATTAGTAAATTGCATCATGAATTAGGCACTACATTTATTTATGTCACCCATGACCAAGTGGAAGCAATGACCATGGGAAGTCGCATTGCGGTGATGAATCAGGGAGTTTTACAGCAAGTTGATACCCCAGAAAAGCTGTATAATTATCCGAATAATGTCTTTGTTGCGGGTTTTATTGGCTCTCCAGCCATGAATTTTTTTGAGGCTAAATTAATTAGTAAAGAGGAAAGCTTATATGTAAAAACAGACTCATTTGAGCTCCAGATTCCTCCAGAAAAAGCCCTATTCTATAAACATTATTCAGGGGAAGAAGTTATCTTTGGGATTCGCCCAGAAAATATCCATGATCCTGACTATATTCCCCCAGGTATTCGTCCCGCCTCTGTTCAAGCCACAGTATCCGTGACGGAAATGATGGGGAATGAAATCATTGTTTATCTAACGACGCCAACAAATCACGAATTTATTGCCAGAGTTGATCCGCGATCGCGCATGAGTGTGGGACAATCGATTAGTGTGGTGTTTGATCGGTCTCAGTTTCACCTGTTTGACAAGCACAGCCAACAAGCGATTACTTGAAAAACTATGTCATTTTCGGTGATAAAACATAAGGAGCTACCCTATCTGAGTGATATCAATTCCTCCCCCAAACATTTTACCTGTGCAGAGTATTTTGCCGGAATTGGTTTAATCAGACTGGGGCTAGAGCAAGTCGGCTGGAAAGTTGTCTTCGCCAATGATTGGGCACATGA
This sequence comes from Coleofasciculus sp. G3-WIS-01, assembly GCF_040223135.1. Lineage (NCBI taxonomy): Bacteria > Bacillati > Cyanobacteriota > Cyanophyceae > Coleofasciculales > Coleofasciculaceae > Coleofasciculus > Coleofasciculus sp. G3-WIS-01. Next base: position 37,441 of record NZ_JAVJZI010000133.1, on the reverse strand, counting down.
AAAATTTGAGATGTATTCGGCTTACTTTCAGGATGCAAGCAAGCACTATAGAGTTCAAGATATTTTTTCGGTTTGCCATAACGACATTCCCAATACAATGCTGGCTACAGCCTCATTTCCCTGTATTGATTTATCCTTAGCTGGAAATTTAAAGGGGATGGGTGGTCAACATTCTAGCGCTTTTTGGGGCTTTACTAAAATTCTAGAAAATCAAGTCAAAAAACCTCGTCTGGTAATGCTTGAAAATGTTATGGGTTGGCTTACGTCAAATAATGGGCAAGATTTCCGAATTACAATTCAGGCGTTGAATCGTTTGGGTTATACCTGTGATGTTTATACCATCAATGCGGCCCATTTCGTCCCTCAAAGTAGACAACGAATTTTTGTGATTGGGGTGTATACATCCCATCCGAATCAGAACATGGTCATTTTTACAAGACGTTCTTCATCATTGAAAACTCAGGCACTTGAAAAAGCGATTGCCGCTAATAATGATCTGCGGTGGAACTTTATAGACGTTCCACCACTGCCTGAAACGGTGAACACTGGCTTAAATTCTGTTGTCGAGAAGATATCAGACGATGACGAACGTTGGTGGCTTGAAAATAAAGTGCAACATCACTTAACTATGATGTCGCCTGTCAATCTAGCCTATCTCAAAGCATTTCAGAATTTACCCGATTACACCTACTGCACGATGTATAGGCGTGTTCGTGAGGGAAAGCAACGAGCGGAACTCAGGAAAGACGGGATTGCAGGCTGTTTAAGAACGGCTAGAGGTGGTAGTAGTCGGCAAATGTTGGTCAGAGTTGGAAAAGGAACGATCAGAATGCGCTTGATGACACCGCGTGAATATGCAAGGCTACAAGGTGTTCCCGATGATTACCCTATTCCATCACACATCAATCAAGCGTTGACTGGATTTGGTGATGCTGTTTGTGTACCTGTGATTACCTGGATTGCTTCGCATATCTTGAATCCTTTGGTTAAGTCGATTCAAGACAATACGTTAGTAATCCCTCGCTAATCCCCAAAAGCTGAATACCTTGACGTTTGACAAACCGATAAGTTACTGAGCGTCGAAATCGCTGTCTCGCTTTAGCTTCATAATTTTGACAGAGTTCGGGCAGCCATTGATCAAATGTGGAAAGCATTTTTGCTCGCTCGACTAACCACACTTCAATATTGGTATACACTTCATTTCTGGCAATAAAGATGTGATTGACAGATTTATCATTGGCTAACTTATCCAGTCCGTGATTCCGATGGTACTGGTACTCAAAGCTACTTCCAATAACAGCCGATTTAACTTCATAGTTCATCAAATCGGCTCCGTCTCCTCTTCTGGCTCTGTCATTGAGCAAGATTGCCGCAAATACCTCCCAATCTTTTGAACCAACGCTTCCTTGTACCGTAAAACCATATCTTTCGTATATTTCAGCCTTATCTTGACTATATTCGAGAATAAATCTTCGATAAAAAGAATAAGCGTCTTGGACTTGCAGAGTCGGCACGTCAATATTCCTCATCAAGGCTACGTGTCAAGAATGACCAATGACAATGACTAATGACCGATATTAAGACTTCCCACTCCCCATCAGATAAAGTAGCGCCATGCGTACCGCAACACCACTGGTTACCTGTTGAGAAATTAAACTGAATTCCGGATCATCCATTAACTCTGAACTAATTTCCACACCGCGATTGACGGGTCCGGGGTGGAGAATTTTGACTCCAGGATGGCAAAGTTTCAAGCGATCGCGCGTTATCCCATAACGCTGATGATATTCTCGCAAACTGGGCAGTAGATGCGCTGTCATGCGTTCTTTTTGTAGCCGTAAGGTCATGACAAAATCCGCATCTTTCAGGGCGGGTTCAACATCCCAATGCAAGAATAGCCGACGATTGGGGATTGGGGATTGGGGATTGGGGGTTGGGGATTGGGGGTTGGGGATTGGGGATTGGGGATTGGGGGTTGGGGATTGGGGATTGGGGATTGGGGATTGGGGGTTGGGGGTTGGGGATTGGGGGTTGGGGATTGGGGGTTGGGGATTGGGGATTGGGGGTTGGGGATTGGGGATTGGGGGTTGGCGATTGGCGATTGGCGATTGGGGGTTGGGGATTGGCGATTGGGGGTTGGGGATTGGGCGAAGCATTCGCGCTCTTGTGTTAGCAGAAATCCGATACATTGGGGCGCGAATGCTTCGCCCCTACATATTATCTTCCCCATCACCCCATCACCCCATCACCCCATCACCTATCTCCCCGTTCCCTATTTGCGACAATTATCGCAATGCCCACATTTTAATCCCATCGCCTCCTTTTTAAACCCAAACGCTTTTAATAAAAACTGCCAACGACATTGGCGAGTTGTCAGGTATTGTGTCATCAGTTTCTGTACTTGGATTTGGTGAGAACTTAAGTTAGCCAAAGCGCGGGAATCTGGGGATGGGTGTTTGTGATAGTGAAATGGATCTTGCCATTCCAATTGTTCAGCACTGTGCAGCAGAGCTAATGCGACTTCACCCTGGCGAAATTCCTGGGAGACGGCGGCTACATTCCCCTGTTCGGGTAGCTTTTTGACTAAGCGTTGTGCCTGTTGGTATTGCGATCGCATCTGATCGACAAAAAACTGACGCTTTTGCTTATCCTCTGAATTTAACCACCCTGTTGGCTCACTGATCAACGTCAGCGCGTCTGCGGGTTTGCCATCTCGTCCACCGCGACCGACTTCTTGGATATATTCTGATAATAATTGGGGGGGCTGAAAATGTACCACCCAACGTACATCGGGCTTATTGATGCCCATCCCAAAGGCGCAAGTACAAACCACAAATTGAGTTTTGCCACTCAACCAACTCTGTTCAACATCTCGGCGTTCCTGGGAACTTAACCCGGCGTGGTAGGGGGATGTAGCATAACCCCGTTCCCCAAACCATTGGGCTAATTCTTCACTATCTCGCCGCGAACGGACATAAACTAACCCAGATTGGCGATTTCTGGCTTGAATGAACTGTAACATCTTCTGGCGGCGTCCGCGTGGTGTCCAGACGATTTGCACGTCTAGGTTGAGATTTTGGCGATAGGGGCTGATTAAAAAGGCTTGGGGGTGTTTTAATTGCAACACCTTACTGATGGTGTCTTGGGCGCTAGGATCAGCCGTCGCCGTAAATGCCGCGATCGGGATTTGGCTGCCGGGGGGTTTAGATTTGAGTAGGGTGGGTCGTACTGCGCCTAGGCGTCGATACGCGGGTCGAAAGGTATCACCCCATTGAACCAGACAATGTGCCTCATCGAGAATTAATCCATTAATTTTTAGATGGGGCTGAGAAAGTCGTTCCCAAACGGGCGCACTTAATAGGGTTTCTGGGGAGAGGTAGAGTAATCGGAGTTGCTGGTTTTCTAGGGCTTGCAGGGTTTTTCGGCGTTGTTGCGGGGTTAATTGACTATGTAACAGGGCGGCGGGTAAGTTGCGATCGCGTAATTCCTGTACCTGATTTTCCATTAGAGCAACTAATGGGGAAATCACCAAGGTTAATCCGGTTTGTAAGAGGGCGGGAAGTTGAAAACAAATCGATTTACCACCACCTGTCGGTAAGACAATCAGTGCATCTCGCCCTTCCAAAATACTCCGAACAATCTCACCTTGAGGCGGACGGAAATTATCATATCCCCAGATTTTTTTAAAGGCGAGGCGGACATCGTTCCAGGATGTGGTTTCGGTAATGCTCATGGGTATAGAGAGACGTTAGGGACAGTTGTAGATATCTGAACCTGATCCTTGTTTGTCTTTATAGGTTAATTTTTACTGACTCAGGGAACAATGCTTTAGGGTTCGCTAGTCAGTCACTACACTAGCATAAGCCTGTTTCCATCAAATTTTATAAAGACTTCCCCTGCTTCCAGACGTACCAATTGCCTATTTCTACATGGCTGCCGCTGTTTCTTCTATTGAGAATTTAGCCAAGGTTTTGATCGACTTGTTTCAGTGCTATTTCCAGATCCGTGGTGAGCTGTTGAGCGCCTTTTTTAGCCGACTGGGTGCAATACTTGGCGACATCTAAAGGAGATCCAATATTAATCTGAATATCAGAACCCCGATGAGGAATGGGTTCGCTATAACGGATGCTAACAGGTACAATTTTTAATCCCAAACCGAGTTGATTGGATTCTGCTTGCAGGGCAATTCTCGCCATACCGGGTTTAAGTGGATTAACCTCACCATGTCGAAAAATATTACCTTCGGGAAACATCACCAGTGCTTCGCCACGACGCAGGAGTTCAACACTATGCCGGATACTGCTGATTCCCGGGTGTTTCGTATTCACCGGAAACCCACCCAGGCGCCGGATAAACCAACCTTGTAATCCTTTAATTTCATCTTGCGACACCATAAACCGCAAATCCCTTCCGGTGACAGGTTTCCCAGCGGCATAAGCTATGGTTAACCCATCCCAACGTGATCGATGGGTGGGTGCTAGAATAACTGGACCCGTTTGGGGAATATTGTCTTGTCCTGTAACTTGCAGCCGCCCAAAATAAAGGGGCATGAGGATACGACGCCCCAACGGATAGAAGATTGAGGTTAACCAAGGGGAAACACTGGAGTTAACGGGAACTGCTTTGGCGGAATTAACCGTCTTTAGATCGGGTTTGTCCAAGGTTAAGGGCGTTTGGTTCTGTTCACGGGATTGGAGTTGCATCATGGGATTTGGTTTTTGCTGTGTTTCGACTCTCCACTTTTACCTTATGAGGTCTGACAACCCCTGTCGTCTACTGAAGGGACAGTTATATTAATGTCATGGTTAAGCGTTGATTGTCGATCGCGCTGGCGTCGTTGGGCAAACCAGGATTGAAGTTGCCCTCGACACTCTGATTCCATAATGCCAGCAAGGACAGGTAAGTGATGGTTGGAGTAAGCGCTATCGGGAATATTGGCAACGGTTCGGATTGTGCCAGTTTTGGGTTCATCAGCACCGTACACCAGCAAACCTAGTCGCGCTAAAATGATCGCCCCGGCACACATGGCGCAGGGTTCTAAGGTGACGTAAAGGGTACAGGTGTTTAAATGCCAGGTGTTTAAGGCTTGACCGGCTGCACGCAAGGCGAGGATTTCGGCGTGGGCGGTAGGATCATGATCGCGTTCTCGCCGATTTTCTCCGGTGGCGATGAGGTTATCCTGATCATCAATAATCACTGCACCAACGGGGACTTCCCCCGCTTCACCGGCAGATTGTGCGATCGCGAGGGACCTGTTCATCCAGTAGCGATGCTTTTGATAGGCAACTTGATTGATAGACGGTAACATTTAGAGTAGATATATGAAGAAACTTTAAACAAACCTTGACGATTTTACTCTAGTGGGAATTAAAAGCTTGTACTCTCAGAATCAATCGAGTCATTCAGCGTCTGTAGCTTCCCCAGCTTCCCAGACGCGCCATGGCGCGTCTATACATGCTTCCCCTCACCCCAATACTGATTCAGCCAGCCCTAACTATTTGGGTTTTCTGGTGCTGTGGATTATTTTACTTGTACCGTCTCTCACTGGATGTGGGATTAGTCCCAAGACAGAAGCTGGGGCGCAACCCAAACCCCCTGGTGCAGAAGAGAAAACCAGTACAGCCGTGGATGTCGCGATCGCACAAACGGGATGGGTGTTAGAACCAATAGAATATACAGGTCGAACTCAACCGTTGCGAGATATCTCACTGCGATCTCAAATGGAAGGGCGAGTGTTGAACCTCAATGTTGATATCGGTGATCCGGTTAAACCAGGACAAATTTTAGCTCAGATTGATGACGCCTTATTGCAAACCGCTGTAACTGAAGCACAAGCCGAACTCGCCGCCCTAAATTCAGAAGTCGCCCGCGCTCAAACTCAGGTGGGAAATGCCCAAGCCAGGGCAGAACAAGCCCGGTTAGAATTGCAGCAAGCTAAAGTAGATGCGATACGGCTACAAAACCTAGCGCAAGAAGGAGCGATTTCTCGCCAACAAGCAGAATTAGCCCAAACCGCCGCCGCAACCGCCCAACAAAACCTACAAGCCACCCTTAAGCAAATTAGCACCGAACAACAAGCTGTCGCGGCGGCGCAAGAACGAGTGAAGGCGCAGCAAGCAATTTTGGCTCAAAATAAGGAACGTCAATCCTATTCTTTACTCGCCTCCCCGATTAACGGTGTGGTATTAGAACGAGTCACCGAACCAGGAAATTTAGTTACACCGGGAAGTGAACTTCTCAAGTTAGGGGATTTTACTCAGGTGAAGGTAGAAGTACGGGTTTCAGATAGAGAACTAGCGAATATCAAAGTGGGACAATCGGTAACGGTGAATTTAGACGCACTTGCCAATGAATCGTTTTTGGGAAAAGTGACCCGAATTTCTCCCGCAGCGGATAGTGAAGCCTTACAAATTCCTGTAGAGGTGACGATTCCTAACCCGAATCGTCAAATTAGTAGTGGACTTTTAGCACGAGTTAGTTTCACACCAAATACCCAAGCCCAAGTTGTTGTTCCACAAACGGCGCTAGAAGTTGGCGGAGAGTCAGGGCGTGGAGATACTCAGATGGCGAAAACGAATCAGCCGACTCAAACATCAGAGAAATCAACGGTGTTTGTCGTGGTTGAAAATGGTGCTGAATCTACAGTTAAAGCACGTCAAGTAGAAATTAGCGATCGCGCCAAGGGTAGAGTCGCTATTGTATCCGGTTTAAAGCCAGGGGAACGGTTTGTAGTTCGCACTGATGCGCCGTTAAAGGATGGCGATACGGTGCGTTTGAGTATTTTATCAGCAAGCTCTTTGTAGGTTGGGTTGAGGAACGAAACCCAACAAGTTATCCCCTTTTTGGAGGCGATTGAAATCGCTGCTACACAAACTCGCGTCCGCCTACGCGGACTTTTTCTAACCGGGGTGGGAAACCTATATTTATAGCAGTAGACACATCGATTAGGACTTTCCCCACCATTGTAGAGACGCGCCATGGCGCGTCTCTACTAAGCGGATGTATAGCATTACTTGTTTAAAAACACAACCCAATCTGAATAGGTTTTCCCCTCAATCTCTCAAATAGTCTGATCACAGGCGTTACAGTTAAGAAAATAGGCGCAATAGAAAAGAAAAAACCATGTCTCAAACCACGATTGAATCGGCTCCTGTTGATTTAGCTCTACCGCCAACCCAGTATGACTTACCCTGTGATGACGATATTCCCATGGAAACTCAGCGACATTTCCTGCAAATGCAAATGCTTAGGGATACTCTCGTCGCGTGGTTAGCTCAACGAGAGGATGGCTATGTTGGCGGTAATATGTTCCTCTATTTCAGTGCGGCTCAAATCAAAAACCAAGACTTTCGCGGTCCTGATGTCTTTGTCGTGTTGGGAGTTCCCAAAGGTGAACGACTCAGTTGGGTTGTGTGGGATGAAGGCAAAGCACCGGATGTTGTAATTGAATTAATTTCTGATAGTACAGCCACTAAAGATAAAACCGAAAAGAAACAAATTTACCAAGACAAGGTGAGAGTTCCGGAATATTTTTGGTACAATCCCTTTGATTCAGAGGATTGGGCTGGATTTAGTTTGCAAGGTGGCGTATATCAACCTATCAATTTGGATGAACAAGGGCGATTTGTCAGCCAAGTATTAGGTTTAGCCTTAGTGCGTTGGCAAGGTTCCTATAAAGATATTCAAACAACCTGGCTGCGTTGGGCGACATTAGCAGGAGATTTGTTACCCACTCCTGAAGAAGAAGCGGCACAAGCTCAACAACGAGCTGAACAAGCTCAACAACGAGCCGAACAACTGGCTGAACGCCTACGAGAAATGGGAATTGATCCGGATGAAGTTTGAAAAGACTTAAGCCCTGAACTAAAGTTCTTATCTCAAAGCTTAAACCTATTCAAATGGGTTCAAAGTCTTACCCCGTAGGGTGGGCAATGCCCACCCGCCAAAATTTCAGTACCATTCATAATCTTTAGGGTCAGATTATCGATGCAAGAACTTAGGTTCTCAATCCTATCAAGTCAACTGTGAGATTATAGATTGTCCTTGACCCAAGTTTTAAAGGCTTGAATGGCTTGGCTACCACCAGAAACTCGACTCTGCTGAACGTAACGATTGACTAACTCAATGATGGGGATATCTGGAAACGTGGGACTCGAATCAGACTCTATATACTGCCCATCTTGCCAAACATTAATCTTTAGCCCTCCTCCTGCATATCGCCAGAGTTCCGGTACTCCTAGAATTTGATAATTATCCAACTTAGTGCGAGAAGTCAAATCAATTTCTATGGCTAAGTCTGGTGGGGGATCTACCGTCAAATCAAGCCGATTTTTACCGATAATTAAGGCAGCATTTTGAATGTAAAAGCAAGTATCCGGTTCTACGCCTTGAGTCATGCGCTCATTTTTCAAGGTTGTTGAACCCAAGGATTCATAATTAATCCCTCGTTCACTCAATAAGATTTTTACCATGTCGCCAATAATCTCTTTGGCTTTTTCGTGTTCAGGAAGGGGAACCATAATTTCTAATCGACCATTACTATAGGACAATCTCGCCGCGCGATGTTCTCCTAATTCGGTTAAAATTGTTTCAAATTGCTGCCAGCTAACATCCTCTAGCAGTAATTGGTTTCCCGGTTGAACCTTTAATTGTCTTAACTCCAATAGCATGAGGATTCATCCTGTTTCTTGACGATATATCTGCCTCGCAATACACCAATCGCCGCATTCATTCCCTGACGATTCATTTCAAACATAGGTAATAAACGGGCAATTTCTCCAGCCGTGGTATTTTGCCACCATTGATTTGGCATTGGATTCAGCCAAGCGCAATACCGTACTGACGGCTGTACCTGCTTAATCCATACTTTAGTGCTTTCAATCCGTTTGCCCACACCAGACAGCAAAGCTGCTCTAGTTCCTCACGAGTACCGATACCAAAGCCAGCCTGAAGCGATCGCAAGACAACTAAATACTCATCCACCCCCAACGGCAAACCATGTCGCTGTCGCAGGCTGTTAAAAATAGTCAGCAGTGGTAATTGATTGGGGTTCATTGTTCAAGTTTCATGTTCAGAAGGCGAAGTTTCATGTTCAGAAAGCGAAGTTTTATGTTCAGAAAGCGAAATTTCATGTTCAGAAGGGGAAGTTTTATGTTCAGAAAGCGAAGTTTTATGTTCGGAAGGGAAAGTTTTGTGTTCGGAAGGGGAAGTTTTGTGTTCGGAAGGGGAAGTTTCATGTTCAGAAGGGGAAGTTCCATGTTCAGAAGGCGAAATTTCGTGTTCAGAGGTATAGCAACCGCCAAAAGGGTGAAGACACCATGGATTTGTAGAGACGTTCCGGTGGAACGTCTCCAACCTATTGTTTTAAATAACGCAGATGATCCTCCCATTTCTTCAGCAACACGGCTCTCCCGTACTTAGAGTTATAATAAAGTCTTATGAATGAAGCTAACGTCCCACGGTGTCATGCTTGTAGGTTGGGTTGACAAAGGAAACCCAACTAATCCAGCTTAAAAGCTAGGTTTTCCTCAAATCAAGCCAATCGCCACACACATAAGTAAAATTTATCACACCATGTACGGGAGAGCCAAAGTGCGGGTTGACCCGGGGTAATTTCACCAAAGATCACTAGTTCCTTGATCATACCTGTGATGAAAGCATCCACAGGCGTATTCCAGACAAGACGACGCAACACGGGTGCATCCATCCCCAACGCCCTCATCAAATATCCTCGACGCTGGTTTTCATCCTCCATAAGGGGTCTAAGTAGAAGCAATAATTTTTGAATTGTATCGCTACTGATTGCCATCGCCTAACAGTTTTGCCAAGATTTCAAATGCAAAAGCACTAGCGTGTTGTGCCGCTTTCTCCTGAGAACCAGCCGCATCAGCATTGCTTTTACCATCAATGAGATCAGAGATACCACGGATAATTAATGCATTGATTTCTGGATTAGCACGAACAGCCTTGAGAAAACCATGACTTTCCATTTCCACCGCCAGCGCATCACCGTAATTTGTCCGCAGAAGCTGATACACATCAGACTTCGTTGAAGCCACCACTTTGTCCCCTGCGGCTATGGCTCCCGTGAAAGCGCGAGGTTTTGGTGTTGGAATCGATTCTCCAATCCTGTTTAACCACTCTTCTTTCCTAACTTCAGCCTTAGCTCTCTGTTCTAAACGATAACTTACGAGGCTGGTATTGGGTCTAGGTTGGAACGTTTCTTCGACAACTTTTCCGGATTCGTACCCATAAACTTTCGTCGCCGCCACCACGTCACCAAGGGCAACATCTTTGATTCCCCCTGCTACACCAACAAAGAGTACAACAGTTGGCTTAAAGTAATCAATGGCTCGCTTAGTTTCTACCGCCGCCTCAGCATTACCAGCCCCGATTTCAACAATTCCTATTTGCCATGATTGACCACTGGATAAGAAGTTTCCTCGTTCATAGATAGTGCCTTCGGGATGTATCTCTTCCTGGAGATTTGTCAAGTGAGCGCGAACAGCTCTATATTCAATAGGAATAGCCGTGAGGATAACAGCGCACTGCAAATTGTGAGCGTCTTGTTTTGATGATACGGATTCTTGAGCAACGGGTGTCTCAGTTAACTCCTCTCGAAGTTGTTGAAGTAGTTTATCTATTTTTGCCTTCTTGTTTACGCCCACATCTTCACGAACCACTTCCAACAAGGCGCAAAGTGCTGGTTGACCTGAGGATATTTCGCCGAAGTCTACCAGTTCTGTCACCATGCTAGTGATAAAAGAATCCACAGGTGTATTTAAAACCAGGCGATTCAACACAGGTGTATCCATGCCTAACGCCCTGAGCAAATAGGCTCGACGCTCATTCTCATCCCGTAAATAGGGTCTGAGTAGAGGCAATAATTTTTCAAAGCTATCGTTACTTATTGCCATTGCCTAACTATCCTTATCGAGATTTTCTTCAGGTGTCCGCCTGAATGCTGAATAATTGCCACGCGATCGCCTCTCCGCATTTGCTTACTATTGAGAACGATGTAGCAGCAGGTTGAGCCGTCAATTGTGCTGTGCTTTACTGGCTAAAATTGCCAATTTAAATGCCATATTTATAGTTCTCGCCCATTCGTAAAGACAGATTGGAACAGAAACAAAGACAACCCATTGCTTATTCAGAAATTCTTCAATGTCATCATCAGCAGATGAAATCACAATGGGGATGGTTTGAATCAAACTATTTTCACGTAAGTCTTTTAAAAATTGGACTCCATTTATATAGTGCCAGCCTTGTATGTAGATGATATGGACAAATTTTTTTGGGTTGATTTCTTGCTGTATTTTGTATAATAAATGACCATTTGCTAAATTTGTATAGTTGGCATCTATTACAATTAACTCAAAATTTTCAAATCCAGCAAAATACGCCAAAGCATCTTCAAACACAGATCTCATGGCTTGATGATACTTGGGGACATTTATAAATATAATTTTACGTTTTAATTTCTGACCATTCATAGTGAAAATATAGCTCATGCTGAGTACATGATTCTGCTCATCAGCATACAAACGTGCCATTGGCTAGACAACCTCATTATTGGCGCGAATCGCTGCTGCAATTTCTTCGGGATGAGCATCTGCATACACCCAAGCATTGACCAGATCAGCCGCACTGATGTGAGGATAGTCTTGTAGAAGTTGGGCTTCACTGATGCCAAGCTGTTGGGCTTCAACTAATAACCAAACGGCAATTCTGGTTCCGGCAATACAGGCTTCTCCACCACAAATACCAGGAGTTTTGCTGATTCCTTTGCCGCCCGTTCTCAGGGTTTTGGTCAGACTCTGAATGATGTCTGTTTTGTCAGCAGGGAAAAGAGCCATTATGTTGTTTGTGGATGAGGTGGTGGATATTCTCCGTTCATAATGAGTTGCTCGCGTTCGAGGATGCGTTCTGGAAGGTTAAATTGTAGAATTTTAGCGGTTACGCGCCCTTGGGCAGTTAGTGGAATGATCGTTCCTCCATCTAGCCGGAAGTGGTCTGACCATTTCTGGAGACGGGGATTAAAAAAGGGGGTTAGCTGTTGTGTCTCAGGGTCGAGTGAACCGAGGTCAGTTCCTTTGAAGCGGTTGCAGTAAGGACAAGATAAAGCTAGGTTTTCAGCTTCAGTGATGCCATCATGTTTTTCGGCAATGATATGTTCCATTTCAAAGGCGAAAAGTGAAGCTGTTTGAGGAAATCGGCAATACTCGCATTGCTCTCCGGCGCGTTGAGTCACTAGCCGACGCAGAGTTGCTGATACATAACTCATGCTGCTGTTTGTAAGTGTTTGTAAGCATGAGCTTTGGCTAAACGCACCCAATGTTCTAGAAGCAAGTATCGATCGAGTTCGGCTTCTTCCGATCGCGAGAGTGTACCCGATTTATTGCGATCGAGCAGTTCCCTCATGCGGGTTTGTAAAGCAGGCGTAGGGCGGATGGCAAGGATAACTTCTGGACTGGGTTGACTAGCAAGCAGTTCGACGATCTGGAGTTCGTCTTGGTAGCAGATGGTTTCTGGGGGGGTAAGTTCCTCAATTGCGCGATCAAGGGCTTCTGGGAGGCGATCGCCCAATTGTTGCAGTTTTTCACCCAGGCGATCGGGGACTTCTAGGATAATTTGCATTGGCGGTAATGTATTGTTTAAGCTTGCTTTGATTGTAGCAGTAGGGGTAGGATGAGCCTAGGCAACCTCTCGCCCATTTCCTTGAAATCCTGCCATAAGTCCTGCAATTCTGACCAACAACTACTGCTCAACGCTTCCAGAAGATTGGCGTCCACGAACAAATCACCCAAGGGTACGCAATGATCCACGTCCAAAAGCCGCATTGTGCCATGCCAGGATTGGATATCATCATGGTGTTCGGGTCTAATTTCACCGTCAAATTAACCTTGGCTGTGCATTCCCATAAGCCAACTATAGCTTGCTTGCTGGGACATCTGTGAGTGCGATCGCGCTATGGGGCATCGCGTCTGCACGGCTAGCCATCTTGAGATTTTTTGCCTTGCTTATTGGAGTATCTTTATCAATTTAATTTACCCAAACTCATAGCCTTGATTCACCCAGTAATGCCAATCTGCGATCGCCTGTTGGGTTTCTGCATCTGCCTCTGGTGCCTCTAGCTGAATCAACGGCACTGCTAGCGTATCGTCATCCCAGGTAATCTCCACAAACATTTCCTGTTCGCACTCCTCCTCTGGTGCCATTCCCACCACTTCTACGGTTGCCTTTTCTTTCAGAGGGGAAATGCGTCGCTTACTGATGCAGACGGCTGTGAAGGGAAACTGCATTGTATCCTGTAAATAGTAGTACCAGCCCATTGCCTGCTCTTCTGGGCTGTATGCATCTACCACAATTTCCATTGTGATCCGCTCTTCTCGTTCTGCATCCCGTTCCAATTTCACCATAACCTAACTTCCATTCGTTGCTGTATGGTACACCCCGATTAAAGGTTAACGCCCCTCTGCCAAGTCAGCATAAATAAACATCTCGACTCCCAACACAATTAAAAGTAGAAGCTCTACCCAGGACAAAATTGTCACCCCTAAAGGAGGTTTGGCAACCAGAAACCAGAATGCGCTTAGAGCAATTATGCCGGAAAAGACAAACGTAATTTCATCTACAATTAATTGCTGAATCTTGCGGCGTTTGCGGTGCTTATCACTACGGTGGGCAATCTCCCAACCAAAGAGGGTTTCTAGATCCCCATAGCCCGTGTGTTCCTTGACCTTATTGACCAACTTGTTGCGAATGTATCTGCCGATCGCTGAAATCTTCTCATCATTGACTACATACGTCCAGCCCAGAATCAGGCATACCCAGGGAATCACCAGCAGGGCATAATAGTTGGACGGGTTAGAAACGGCAAAGGAGACAACCCCGCCAAACACACCCAGCGTCACATATAACAAGTTATCCCGAAAGCCAATCCGTTGAGCTTGCTCCGACTTCAGCTTGTCATATTCTTTAAAGAAAATTTCCAGAATTTGGTCTTTATCGCTCATGGCTGACTCCCCAGTTCCTAAAACCCTGCATCTATTGTGACGGATGAGAAACTATAAAGCCTTGCTCGAAACATCTAGAGTGCCGCTTCCAGTAATCCCAGCCATCACGCAACTTGGGGTAAACTTTCTAACGCCCCTGCAACTAAGTGTCTGCGATCGCGCACATTGGCAAAGTCAGGTAAATTCTGAACAATGCGGGTGAGTTGTAGGAAGTCTGGCTGAGATAGCTGAACAGTCACAGTTACTACTCATACGGCAAGAAGACTGTTCTATTCTGGCTTAGGGTAATATTTAGTTATTACAGCTAGCATAATCCATCAGGTGTGCGTTTATTCGTCTATTTCAAAGACGATACCTTCATAGAGCAATTCAATCGGAAATTCAAATTCAATGCTGGGTAGAGTGATAGTATCTCCCGCCTGATAAGGATAGTAAAGCCACATTCTTCCCTCTCCGCGAGAGTAACGTTCGACAGAGATTGTTCCCGAGTCAATCAAGATATACTCTTGCAAACTGGGAATTGTCAGGTAGTAAGTGAATTTTTCCCCTCTATCCTTAGCACTTGTACCAGGAGAGAGAACTTCTACAATAAGTTTAGGGTTTTGAATAAACTTGCGAGCGTTAAGGTCTTCAGGGTCGCAACTGACGATAACATCAGGATAGTAGTAAATGCTCTTAGGACTCACTTGCACCTTCACATCTGAGACATTCACCCGACAACCTCTGGAACGCAGATGAGGACGTAAGGCTGTGTAGAGATTGAGAGCAATATCATTATGAGGAATCGTACCGCCTGTCATGGCAAAGGCTTCACCCTTGACATATTCATAGCGAATCTCTTGCTGAGATTCCCATTCGAGATAGTCCTCAAAGCTCATTTTCGGCGGTTGTTGGGGAGTGGCTATCATAACCCAGATTGTTCAAGATTGCTTTGATTGTAGCAGTAGGGGCATAGGATGACCCTAGGCAACCTCTCGCCCATTTCCTTGAAATCCTGCCATAAGTCCTCCAATTCTGACCGACGGCTGCTGCTTGACGCCTCCAGAATAACGGTTGCTACTCCTATAATGGTCAAAGACTAGCACGGGGAAATTTTGGACGAGGGAATTCTGATGGCGATTCGCGAAACCACCATTGCCAAATTGCAACAATTACCGGAGCCACTCTTACACCAAGTCAGCGACTTTATCGACTTTTTGAGGTATAAGCAACAACACAGCACAGCTACGGATAAGCCCAACAGTGATGTGAAGAAAGCATGGCTACAATGGTTTGAGTCGGTCGTTCAGCTAGAGGTTTCTCCTCATCAACCAGCCAGTAACTATCAACAACTTTTTCTGACTAAGTATCGAAAACAGGGAGTCATAACTTAACCAGATACGATTAATAATAAATGAAAGAAAACCATCCTTTGAGTAAAATCCCGGTCAACACCCTCTCACCTTTCCACCCCCAACCTCTCAAATAAATCCGTGAAATCAGTGTCATTCCCCTCTCACCTCCCCACCCCAATCTCTCAAATAAATCCGTGAAATCAGTGTTTTGACAAATGACAAATGACAAACTCAGTATTAGTGCGATCGCGATTCGCCGCCATATCGGTACCCTCGTCTTAACCCTAGCCGTAATTGTGCTGGGGATATTTTTCATTCTCCAGATTCAGGTCGATTTATTACCCTCGATTACCTATCCCCGTATTGGTTTACGTTTGGGGGCGCCAGGTATCTCACCAGAGGTGGCGGTTGAGGAAATTACTAAACCCTTAGAAGAAGGATTAAGCGCGACTGAGGGCGTTGTCCAAGTCTTCTCCCAAACTCGCGAGGGACGAATTAGTTTAGACTTGTTTTTTCGACCAGGGGGTGATATTGACCAAGCACTAAATGATGCAACAGCGGCATATAACCGCGCTCAGTCTAATTTACCCGATATTATTGAGGAACCGCGTTTATTTAAATTTGACCCCTCTCAATTACCTGTTTATGAATTGGCGCTGAAATCTCCATCCCTAAAAGATGTGGATTTGCGCGTATTTGCGGATGAAGAACTCAGCCGTGAACTGAGTGTTGTTCCCGGAGTCGCCTCCGTGGATGTGTCTGGCGGGGTAACCGAAGAGGTCAGAGTGTTGATTGACCCGAATCGTTTACAGCGATTAGGATTAGGATTAACCAATGTCCTAGATGCCCTAGATGAGCGCAATCAAGATGTAGCCGGGGGACGGATACGGGGGGAAGAGTCAGAACCATTGACGCGAACGATGGGACGTTTCCAAGATGCGGAAGAACTGCGGAATTTGTCCTTTGAAATAGAAGATACAGACGCAACAAATCCTTCTCGTCGTGTCTATCTGCGCGATTTTGCTGAGGTTATTGATGGAACGGAAGACCAACGGGTATTTGTCTTTCTGAATGGAGAACCAGCGGTTAAACTTAGTATTCAGAAGCAACCGGATGCGAATACGATCGAAGTTGTGAATGGGGTAAAAAAACGCCTTGAACAGCTACGGCAATCTGGTTTAATTAAAGAGGATATTGAATTAGTCGCCACCTTGGATGAGTCAATTTTCATCCAGAATTCTATTGCAAATGTGACGAGTTCAGGGTTAGTGGGAGCCACGTTAGCGGCGTTTGCAGTGCTGTTGTTTTTGGGTTCATTGCGGCAAACCTTAATTATTGTAATTGCGATTCCCCTAGCCACCCTAGCCGCTGTGATTTTAATGCAGTTATTTGGTTTATCCCTGAACGTGTTTAGTTTAGGGGGATTGGCGTTAGGAGTCGGGATTGTCGTGGATAACGCGATCGTTATGCTAGAAACGATCGCGGCTGGGGTGTCTGATAATCCAGGTGTAGGGGCGGGTTTGACCGATACCATGGTAGACAAAACCCATAACGGAACTAAACCCGCCCCGTCTCAATCCATCATTTCCCAAGCCGAAAAATGTTCCCAAGAGGTAGAATCAGCGCTGATTGCTTCCACCAGTACTAATTTAGTCGCTGTCCTACCCTTTTTGCTCATTGGTGGGTTTTTCTCCCTCCTGTTTAGTGAATTAATTTTAACCATTAGCTTTGCTGTCGCCGCCTCTTTGGTTGTCGCGCTAACAGTTGTACCAATGCTTTCGTCTCGCCTTTTGGCAATCCCTTGGTCAAGTGGCTTAAGCCGATTTTGGCTACTGCAAGCTTTTAATCGTCGGTTTGAAGCCGCCACCCTAGGTTATCAAGGGTTCCTGGCGCGGGTGCTGCGGTATCGGCTTTTAGTCATCGCCCTGGCTGTGTTAATTCTGGGCGGCGGAAGTTTAGCCTTAGCCAGTCAAATTCCCCAAGAAATTCTGCCCCGAATTGATACCGGACAAGCCCGAATGTTTGCCCAATTTCCACCAGGAACTACCCTGGAACAAAATCGACAAGTGATGATGGCGGTGGATGATATTCTCTTAGCGCAGCCAGAAGCCGAGTATGCGTTTACCACATCTGGCGGGTTTTTGTTTGGGGGAAATACATCAGAAAACCTGTTACGCGGGACGAGTACAATTGCGCTGAAATCTGATAGTAATGTCGAGACATTTATTGAACGAGTCAATCAGGAATTGCAGACGTTAAATTTAGTCCAAACTCGTCTGCGCCTGAGTCCCGGTGAAGTGCGGGGAATTATTTTAAGTAATTCGCCGGTGCGCGGGGCGGATTTAGATATTGGATTGCAAGGAACCAATACGCAGCAATTAGAAGCCGCAGGGCGTCAAGTGTTAAAGGCGTTAGATGAGCGCGTTACCTTAGCAGCGTTTCGCCCCGATGCAGATGATCGCCAACCCGAAATTCAGATTCGTCCTGACTGGGAACGAGTCGCCCAATTGGGTTTAACCGCACAGGAAATTGGCGATACAATTCAAACCGCGATCGCAGGTTCGGTATCGACTCAGTTACAACGGGGCGATCGCTTGGTGGATGTGCGGGTACAGCTTGATCAATCGGCGATTCAGCGCGTGTCTCAGATTAAAGAGTTACCCCTATTTAGCAATAATAATCGCCAAATTTATCTAGGTGATGTAGCGGCGATTGATCAAGGACAAGCGCCGGGTGAAATTCAGCGGATAAATCAGCGCCAAGTGTTCTTAATAGCAGGGACATTAAATGAAGGTGCAACCTTGAGTGAGGCGATAGCGGAAACTGATGCGGTGTTAGCCGAATTAGATTTACCGGATGGTGTATCTATTTTACCCAGTTCCGCTAGTGAAACCAATCAACAACTCCAAAATTCCCTGAAAGTGCTGGGAGGATTAGCCGCGTTTATGGTATTTGTGGTCATGGCGGTGCAGTATAATTCCCTGATTGACCCCTTGGTGATTATGCTGACTGTACCCCTCGCCTTAGCCGGGGGAATTTTGGGACTGTATCTCACCCAAACCGCCATGGGCGCAACGGTTCTAGTGGGGGCGGTACTCCTGGTAGGGATTGTGGTGAATAACGCGATCGTTATGGTCGAGTTTGCCAATCAAATTTATGAGCGAGAAAAGGTTGACCGCCAAACGGCAATTTTGCAAGCCGCACCGCAACGTTTACGACCCATTTTAATGACCACAATTACCACAGTTTTAGGCTTGTTTCCCCTGGCGCTGGGGATTGGGCAAGGGTCAGAGTTTTTACAACCGTTAGGTGTGGTGGTATTTTCGGGATTGTCCCTAGCAACGGGATTGACGCTATTTATTATTCCCTGTTTCTATACATTGCTTCATGATAGTTTTGGGGATAATAATAGGAAAAAAAGAATGAAGGGAAGAACCGAGAAGAAGCTAGAGGTAACAGAGAACATAGGTAAGACTAGAGCATCAGTGTAGATCCAGAAGTAGAGACGTTCCAGCGGAACGTCTCCAATTGTCGGGAGTTGATTCTAGGATGACTTAAAGCTAAAATAATAAATTGTTGAATTAATTTTAAAGAGGGTTGATCCAGAAGAGGAAGGTGGATGTGCATTTATTTGCACGGAACCAAAAGAGCAGATACACCTGTTTTGGAAGTATACAAGTCATCCAACCCCATGCATTTTGAAAAATACCGCTATTTTTTGATAAAAATTTGGGGAGATAGTAGAAAATTATAATTGTTATAACCCGCGAAGGCGGGTTTGGTCTGTGTAGCTGCGGTTTAAACCGCCCAGCTTGATTCTGTAACTAGCGATCGCACTTAAGGCTGGTGGGCATTGCCCACCCTACGCTAGTGTAGTAATAGCCGTTAGACGTAGAGGCGTTCCGCTGGAACCTCTGCCAATTGTCGGTACTTTTCTACTGTATTGTACATACAGCGCTTCGCGCTCTTATGGAGTACAGTATTAGCCCGCTATCCCTCAAACTGCTAGATTGATGTTGTACCTCATAGCAGAGGAAAGCGCTGTATAATAATAAATTTACATTGTGGTGGGACATAAACCGCCAAGATGAGTTATTGTCTAATCAAGGCGGTAATCGCAGATAAAGTGTCCCCATCTATCATGGGAAGTCAAATGGAGATCTTGAGGTGATGAATATAATCCTAACGCCAGAAGCAGAACAATTGATTAAAGAAAAGCTTAAAAGCGGTCAATATCAAACGGCTTATGAAGTAATTGTTGAAGCTTTACAATTATTAGAGAAGCGAGATCAACAGTATGAAGTGTGGTTAGAAGAAATTACTCGCAAAGTAGAAGTTAGTCTTAAACAGCTTGCGCTTGACGAAGAGACGGATAGGGCGGTTGTAATTGCTGGACTGCGGGAGCAAGTTACGAGTGAAGATTTAGATCCCCTAGTCATTGAGAAACTGAAGGGGCTAGCTCAAAAACATCAGCGCTCACTGCAAGCCGAGTTAACGCACATTATAGAAGCCGCCATTCAATCCCGCATACTTAACCAAACTAATGCGAAAGCAATTCCTAAAACACCCGAAGAGTTGGGCTGGTCTCCTAGTTTTTTTGAGAGGACAGCAGGAAAGTGGCAAGGGGAACCACTGACACGAGGGGAACAAGGAGAATATGAGCAGCGGCTTTGGGAACTTTTGTGATTTATCTGTTAGATACGAATACGTGCATTCTCTATCTGACTCGTCGAAATTCAGCAGTGGTTGAGAAATTGATGACTATTCCACGGCAAGACATAGTGCTGTGCGATATTGTCAAAGCTGAACTCTATTATGGTGCTTATAAAGGTACTCGCCTAGAGAGTAATTTGGCGTTGTATCAGGAGTTTTTCAGCGAGTTGATCAGTCTTCCGTTTGATGGCAATGCAGCAGAAGTCTACGGGCGTATCCGGGCGCGACTAGAAGCTTTAGGGACTCCTATTGGTCCGAATGACCTCCAGATTGCAGCAATTGCTCTTGCCAACAACTTAATCCTAGTCACCCACAATACCCGCGAATTTAGTCGTGTCGAAGGGCTACGCCTGGAAGATTGGGAGTTGTCCGTGTGAAGTGTTCGCCACTGTCGCCGCCAAAGACGCGATCGCACTTTATCTTTATTCCCACTTTCCCTATGGCAATGTAATTATGGTTGATCCAGAAGAGGAAGGTGGATGTGCATTTATATCTCATTATCTGCACGGAACCAAAAGAGCAGATACACCTGTTTTTGAAGTATACAAGTCATCCAACCCCATGCTTTTTGAAAAATACTGCTATTTTTTGATAAAAATTTTGGGAGATAGTAGAAAATTATAGTTTTTATAACCCGCGAAGGCGGGTTTGGTCTGTGTAGCTGCGGTTTAAACCGCCCAGCTTGATTCTGTAACTCTCGCTACATCGAAATACCTGACGTTAGTCGCTGATCAGGCTAAATTCGATTACTAATGACAATTTGGCAACACTCCCGCGATCGCACTTAAGGCTGGTGGGCATTGCCCACCCTACTCATCAGAATCCCCGTAAAGGACTAACTTCCAGCACACCATTCGGCTTAAACACCACCTGAAACTGAGCTAAGGGTTGGTCGGGAACAAATCCAGTTTCCTCACTGCCAATACCAGCCGCTTCTGGGTCAGCTAATTCTGCCAACGGTGTTTCCGCTACATAATCCCAAGCCGGTTGATTAGTCGGTTCGTAGTCCGCGATCGTGCCATCTTCAGTGACAGCCACTCGGTAATTTAATGGTCTTCGTGATAGCGGTGTTCCTTCCCAACGTTCGTCTAACGTACTGTAGAGTTGGTTATTTAATTGTCTCAGTAACCTCCGATCCGTGATTTCGGGTCCTAAACCAGGTTCTTCCTGATAGCCTTGCCAAGGACTGATTTGCAACACACCACCTGGGGTAAATACCACCCGGAACAGAGCAAAGGTTTCTCTGCTTGCTGTACCGCCTTCTGTGGGAATATAGCTCAACTCCGGTAAGGGAGTATTTGCCGCACTATCAATAGGCGTATCATCAACAGGTTTATACCCTAGAATATCTCCGTCTCCGCCAACCGTAACCTGATACTCTAAATTCTGACTTAACCCTTCCCGGTTATCCCACTCTTGATCAAGTTCTCTGTGCAGATAACGCTTCAAATAACTCAACTCCGTTGGATTCGTAATCTCTCGAGTTGAGGTTAATTCGTCCTCCAGTTCAGCCGCCGAAGGGGGACTTGAGGTGGGGGTTGGCGTGACTTGACCTGGGCTATCTGGGGTTGGAGACGTTGTTTCCGTAACATTAGACTCAGAGGCTGGCTTGGGAGGACGCACTTCTGGGACGGGTACAAAGAATAAAGCCAACGCCGCTACAGCTAAACTCGTCACACCAATCGCAGCGGGTGCGGTTCGCTGGGCGACGGATTGGTCAGCTTTGCGATACCGTCGGGAAATTGGTTGTAAGGGTACAGCCAAATCAGGCAACGTGTGCTGATCCGCAAGGAACTGATCGATCGCCTCAACTAGGTCAAATAGCTGTACCGTTGTCAAATCAAGCTGTACAGGATTTTTGCCATCTATCCCTCCCGCAGAAGTCCCTGATGCGCTATGGGAATCAGAGGTAACACCCGAAAGAACTTCTGCGGTTTGCCCCACCCTTAAATGGTGCAAGTTTTTATCCGGAAGTTGTTGTAACTGCACCAAAGGTGGTTTAGCGCCATCAAGTTGAGGGTGAGGGACGTGACTTAAAAATTCTTGAGCATACCGATTGACAGACTCAACCAAGCTCTCAAAAAAATCTCGTCCGCCGCTAATGGGCTGCGGCTGACCCATAAAACGGCATTCTGCATTAACCAGAATCGTCATCAGTGGGCGAGGATCAAGCTGGTCTCCCCCCCCTGCGGTTGTATCACTTAATCCCTCTAGAATCAGCGTACAGTTGGGCAAACTGTACTGGCGTCGAATTGTCATCGTTTTTTCCCTATGGAACCCACAATTATAGCTACGGACGCTCTCAACCTCTGGTTCGGATCATTCATCAAACTTCTCCATCAAACAAACTAATCCAAAATCGCTGCATACCAGAGGTTCCTGTACAAAAGAGCAACTGAGCTAACAGCGACAATGCTAGCTCATTTAACTTTTCATCGGTATTGTAGACAGAGACCTTTGCCCGTCGTGGGTTCATCCGGCTACGGAAATGCGCCCGGAACCGCTCTAGATAGGAGGACAAGCGAAAATGTTGTTCGATGGGAACCTGCTTTTGACTCAGTTGTTCGTAAGCCAGAAGCAGTTGTCGAATCACAACCGTCATGCGGCGAGCCAGATAACTAGCTATAATCACTAAGGCTTTAGCTTCTTCTAGATTCAGGGGACGGCGCGTGTGAGAGCGTCGCAAGGGATTGGTGCAGCGTAGACGCCAAAGAACCACACGATTATTGATAATGTCCTGAAGTTCTAGCTGTTTGGCGACTAACAGCATCGCTTCAGAACCTCCCAGTTCCAACGCTTCAATGGCAAGTAAAATCAGGTCAATCTGCTGCCGACTTCGTGACGGGCATCCCCGATCTGAGATACCGGGATCGGGTAAATTATCTAAAATTACGGGATGGGATGGAGCAGTAGAAGTGTTTGTCGGCATTACGCTTACAGAAAGAATCATTCTAAGTAGCGATTGTAGGTGAACTCGTCTTCTATACAGAAAGAATTTGCAAGTGAACTACCCAGCACTGACCTTGATCCTTCGCTCTTCTCAGAACAGGAGGTGTAGTGTGGGCTTCTAGATTCAGCGGGGAATGCCTCATGAGAGACTTACGTCCCCTCTTGGGTATTACTTCCCCTCCACTAGCAGAGACGGCTGTTCCATCCGCCTGTAATATTCTGATACCTTCTGCTCTAATATTGGTCGAGGCGTTACTATCTCTATGATGATGAATACCATAGCTGGGACAAGTCCACTCCCTCATCTCCAGTGGCATCTCATCAACCTGGTAGTAGCAATTAGAGCAACGTTTAGAGCGAGGAAACCATCTATCAATCTCAACTAACTTACCGCCCTTTTTCTCAAGCTTGTAAGATAGGAAGTTAACAAATATTCCCCAACCCAGATCAGATATTGCCTTGGCTAGCTTGTGCTTACAAACTATGCCCTTGACATGCAGATTCTCTACTACAACAACTTGACTTTCGTTGATGAGCTTACGAGAAAGCTGATGTAGAAAATCCTGTCGTGAGTTACTAACTTGTTTATATACCCTAGCTACGACTTTTTTATATCTGTTCCGTGAATTAGTCACCTTCTGTTTTTTAGCTAATTTCTGCTGTTTACACTTTAGGTTTTTCTCATGTTTGGCTAAATGTTTAGGATTTCCGTACTTTTAAACTTTACTCCCATCGCTAGTGATGGAAAAGTAGTTTAATCCTAAATCAACACCAATTATTATGCCTTCAGTCGATGTTTTG
Source organism: Coleofasciculus sp. G3-WIS-01 (assembly GCF_040223135.1). Classification (NCBI taxonomy): domain Bacteria; kingdom Bacillati; phylum Cyanobacteriota; class Cyanophyceae; order Coleofasciculales; family Coleofasciculaceae; genus Coleofasciculus; species Coleofasciculus sp. G3-WIS-01. The sequence goes on along the minus strand of NZ_JAVJZI010000133.1, from coordinate 13,629 downwards.
GGATTTTCTCCCTCAATTTCGGTCAGGATAGATGGATAATACTTACCTGATGGCTCTTGGCTGACTGTTACGGTTTTTATTGTTCCTTCAATTGGTCGATGTATTTTAGCCTTGATATTGCCTACAAGTCTAGCAAATTTAACTGTATTGCCTTCAACTTTGACCTTTTGAGGATACTGAATCGACTGCCTACTTTGCTGTTCAGACGTTAGGTACAACCAGACTTTGACGACTTTACGCAGCACTTAATATAACCTCCTTATTGTCTATGTTACCATTACCACTTAGCTACAGTCGGTGTTAACACACTTACTGATTCGCCCTTTCCGATGCCATCATGGCACAAGGACTCACCATTGGTCTGCTTCCATCCATTTAATTGTTAAACTGTTTAGTCAAGCCCCTTATCTACCTATGGATTTAAAGTCGCTGATTCGGGATATTCCAGATTTTCCTAAACCTGGAATCATGTTTCGGGATATCACCCCCCTGCTGCGCCACCCAGAGGGACTACGCTACACGATTGACATTCTGGCTCAAACCTGTAAAGAAGCAGGACTCACGCCAGATTATGTCGTTGGGATGGAATCCCGTGGCTTTATTTTTGGTCCTCCCCTCGCCTATAAACTCGGCGCTGGGTTTATCCCTGTCCGTAAACCCGGTAAACTCCCATCCGCCGTGCATACCATTGAATATGAACTCGAATATGGTATGGATCGCTTAGAAGTTCATCAAGATGCCTTTGATTCCGGTTGTCGTATTCTGATTGCCGATGATTTAATCGCTACAGGAGGCACCGCCGCCGCTACCGCCAAGCTGGTGCAAAAAATTGGCTGTGAACTGGTGGGCTTTAGTTTTATCATCGAACTAAGGGATTTACAGGGGCGTCAGAAGCTGCCTGATGTGCCGGTTGTTACCTTGATTGAGTATTAAGGGCATGAGCAATGGGTGATGGGTTACATTCTTGGGAGCATGTCAGGGAAAGCACATAACCTTCAAGCTAACCTGCTCTGGTTGGGTTTCGTACCTCAACCCAACCTACTTGCGTTGACATGCTTCCACATTCTTCAGTAAAGCAATAAAGACGAATGACTTCTTCAACACAGAATTCTTCAACTCGCCATGGCTTAGATGAGGCGTGGGCGGGGTTCATCCGGATTGTCTCCAGTGAGACGTTTCTCTACATCGTCAAACGTCTCTTGCAAGCCTTATTAACCTTATTTCTGGCATCGGCGCTCAGTTTTGCCATCATTCAATTTTCACCGGGCAATTACTTGGATACCCTGCGGCAAAATCCCCAGATTTCCCCGGAACGCATTGAGGAACTCCGACAGCAATTTGGCTTGGATCAACCTGCCTACAAACAATATTGGCGTTGGCTGGTGCGAGTTGTGACTCAGGGAGATTTTGGTGAAAGTTTTGTTTATTTTCGTTCCGTATCATCCCTCCTCTGGGAACGCATCCCAGCCACCTTACTGCTTGCCATTTCCTCGATTATTATCACTTGGGCGATAGCGATTCCGTTAGGGATTATTGCCGCCGTCAAGCAAAGCCGCTTTGCCGATCGCGCCTTACAGGTGATTAGCTATACCGGTCAAGGCTTTCCTAGCTTTATTACTGCCCTGTTGCTGCTCATTATCGCCCAATACACCTCACCGCTTTTTCCGGTGGGTGGCATGACCAGTATTAATCATGCCGATTTGTCACCCATTGGTAAAGTCCTCGATATTGGATGGCACATGATTTTACCAACCCTTGCCCTCTCAATCACCAGTTTTGCCGGACTTCAACGAATTACCCGAGGGGCAATGTTGGATGTTTTGCGGCAAGATTATATCCAAACCGCCCGTGCCAAGGGACTTCCAGAAAATCGGGTGATCTATGTCCATGCCTTACGGAATGCGGTTAATCCCCTGATCACCATCCTGGGTTTTGAATTTGCTAGTTTGTTAAGTGGTGCGTTTATTGCCGAATTTTTCTTTAATTGGCCCGGTTTAGGACGGTTGACGTTACAAGCTGTCACCGCCAAAGACACCTACCTGGTGATGGCAGCCTTGATGATGGCGGCGGTGATGCTCATTGTCGGTAACTTACTCGCTGATTTGCTGCTCAAATTTGTTGATCCGCGCATTCGCCTAGAAAATCTCAAATAATTAATCGGAAGTCGAATGACAAATGACAAATATAGGGAACTAACTTTCAGTGTAATCAGTGTGACTAACTCCTCACTCCCCTACCCCAATCTCTCCAATAAATCCGTGAAATCAGTGTTTTGACGAATGACCAATCAAAATGTTTAGCCAAATCTATTACTTAATTCTTTCTCGAGTTGACGGGCGCTATCTTGCTGCCAAACCTACCCCTAGGGGTAGTGAGATGGGAGCAGGGTACTTATTGATGTTTCGCGAACAGTTTGAAGCCCTCAGCTATCTGAATACCCACGCGGCTGATCTGAGCGATCGCTTTGCCGTTGAGTCTGTTTCCGGAACTCAGCTAAAAGGATTGCTCCAACGCTGGGGATTTCATGGCGTGGGTATTGTTCAAGACCCCCTGATTCCCAAAATAGAGTTTCTATCTTATGAGGGGTGATATCGATTGCTTCGTTCTAAGGATAGATATTCTCAGCAGATTCTTAAAAAAAATAATTCAACATGGCTCTAAATTCTATCTTTAGATTAGCTACAAGACTGATGCCATTAGTCCAAAATGAACGAATATATTATCGCTCAACCAATATCCTGACAATCATAATCTGAGATTGATGAGTGTAATGCCTGTAGCCGAATCTCGTACCTGCCTCACCACAACAAACAACCGTTGGGCGGTTGCGTTTTTGCATCAGATGGTGTAATACACGAAGCCGTAATACCGCTTGACGACGTGCTTTGTAGGGAAAGCAGATGTATTTTTTAGCGATAGCAGCAACAAGGCAACGGAAACTTATACATAAGGCGTTGGGTCGCTTTAATTGAAACTCTTTATCTTTCAACTTACACCCCAGTCAAATCAGTACATTATGACGTTTCAAGTCAATCGGTTTGATAGCCAAGACTCTCGGCGTACTCAACCTAGAAAAGGAGTGAAGTCCAGAGGGCTAATCCAAAAACTTAAACACTATATCTTTTTATTGGGCGTAGGAATTTCTTGGGGAATCGCCACCCCCCTGAATGCGGCTGAACGAATCACCTTGCAATTAGGACCGTTTCAGCAATCGGTGGCAATCGAGGATCTAGAAGCATGGGCGCAAACGGGTCAGTTACCGCCGACTCTCACACCCTACCGTTCCTTACTCACCCCCCAAGTCCAGCAGGTACTCAACAGACGCCTGCAACTCGACCCCAATCTGGCTGAGAAATTTATCAATGACTTGCTGCTTTCAGCAGATGGCGCCCGCTTACTGGATCAAATTGGTGGGGTACTTCCTGATAGCAGTCTCGATCAGTTAAAAGCCGCTCTATTTTTAGCTGCACGCCAAGCGAATGGATTGTCGGTGCTAAGTTTTTTAAGAGCTTACCCGGAGGAGACAGTCACGATCAATGCCTCATCTGCGATCGCGATTGTTTTGCAAATGAATAGACCTTACTTACAAAGTCAACTGGTCAATCCGATCCTGGAGGAGGAACTCACTGTTGCGGATACACCAGAGTTTTCGGCGGACTTTGATCCGACGGTGACCGGTTATCAATATGTACGAGAACGAACCCTGAGGCTACGCGATCGAGATCGCGATCGTTCTATTCCTGTAGATATGTACTGGGTTGGTGATACTTCAGGACCTTTGGTCATTCTCTCCCACGGTTTTGGTTCTGACCGCAAATTTTTAACCTACCTAGCGCGTCATCTGGCGTCTAATGGTTTAACCGTTGCGGCTATAGAACATCCCGGCAGTAATTTTAGCTGGCTCAGTGGGGTTTCTCTAAGCAGTAACATTGGGGAGGTGCTACCCCCATCGGAGTTTATTGACCGTCCTAAGGATGTCAGCTTTGTCTTGGATCGTCTGGCGAGAATTAATCAAGGCTATGGAGCATTTCGGGGCAAATTGAATACGGAACAAGTTACTGTTATCGGTCACTCTCTAGGCGGCTACACGGCTTTAGCTTTAGCAGGAGGACAACTAAACCTAGAGGAATTGCGACAATTTTGTCACCAGCGTAGTCCTCTAGAACGCTCACCCGCTGACTGGTTTCAATGTTCCGCCACAGACTTACAGGAAGACTTGGTGGAGTTACGCGATCGGCGGGTGGTTCAGGTGATGGCTCTTAATGCCGTCACTGGACATTTATTTGGCAATACGGGTCTAGCTGAGGTAGAAATTCCTACTTTGATGTTAACGGGAACCGATGACGCGATCACTCCCTCTGTGGAACACCAACTTCGAGCCTTTGATCAGTTAAGCGGATCTAAGTATCTGCTGGTGGCGCTGGGGGGGACTCACTTAAGTGTGACAGATCGCGCCAGTCTCAATGAAGCGATAACTAACAGTACGTTGGTGAGGGAACTAACGGATAAAGAAGCAGAACCCCTGCGCCAGCTTTTTCGAGGTGTGAGTTTAGCCTTTATTAAACAGCTAACCCCTGAAGCCCAACTCTATAAACCCTTCTTGACACCAGCTTACGCCCAATCTCTTTCGAGTCCCAGCTTATCCCTACGCCTGAGTACTCAACTCCCGCCAAGCTTAACCACTTGGTTCCAAGTGTTAACCGTGAGTAACCAGAAGATTGCCATCCGCTTCCCCACCCTAAATCACGGTGCGATCGGGACGCTTTTTTCACCCTTTGCCAACTCTCCCAAGGTTCTTACCCAGACAGATTGCTGCACAGGACAACTTAATCAGATTTTTACGAATTTCATGAATACCTATAATCGGCGTTTAACGGGTATTAGTTAACCGCTTCTATCCCTTGCCAGCTTAAACTACACCCTCTAGAGCGTTGATCCAGTCACCACTGTTAACCGGGGTAAGAAGTACCGGGACTAGCGCTCTAGGAGATTTCAGAGGTGGACTCGATTGGCTTAATTGTACGCTATTGATATATAATCAAAAGTTGGCAATATTAAACGAGCTGACCCCAGGGTAGGCTAAATCAAATTTATTTGTGATCGGACTTGCCAACACTTGGTTAAGTTTGCTACCTTAGTTAAGCGAGTTAAGCGCCAAGGATAACAAGCCGGGATAGCTCAGTCGGTAGAGCAGGGGACTGAAAATCCCCGTGTCGGCGGTTCAAGTCCGCCTCCTGGCATTCCTAAAGGCTTATTTTATATAGATTTAGGTAGGGCGGTAACGGTTTATCACCACAAGTACGGGAGAGCCGAATTAATGGTGCATCTGTTTGATATAGATGCGACAGTTCACTGCCCAATCCCTAAACATGCTAATTGTTGTTGTAATTTTCAATCTGCTGATCTCGCTATTTGGTTTTTATCTGGCGTGGCGGATTTGGAAGTTACGACGGGTGCTAGCAGCGGCGGCTGATATTGTCGCCCTGGCTGAACGAAGTACCTATAGGGTCTTACATGGCGCTCCCCAAGCCATCTCTAGAGGGCAGATCGGTGTCCATGGATTAAAAAAACGCTATCAGCATTTAGAGTTTCAGTTACAACGAGTGCAGCGGGTCTTGATGGTGTTGGGCTTGATCCAAAAGACCTATAGGTCTAGGCGACGCCGTCGTGGGAAGCGAGCGCCTGCCAAAAGTTCAAAACTGTGAACCTTACGCCAAGTTCCCCCCTTTATCAGAGTCCGGCGAGAAGACCTACATCATAATCTAAGATTTGATGTGGGATAAATCGCCAGTAATTGAGTTAAAATTGCAGCATGATAACTCTAAACTACTGCTACCGGATCTATCCAGACGTCGCTCAACAAAGGTTGATAACCGAGTGGCTGGAAATCTGTCGTGGTACATACAACTATGGACGGCGACAAATCAAGGATTGGTGCAATAGTAGAAAGAGTCCAATTGATAGGTGTTCTCTAGTCAAGGATTACATAACCCCTGCCGATGAACCGTTTGCAGACGAGTACAGGCAGATAAACAGTTTGCCTAAAGCCAAGAAACAGTACCCTCAACTGAAGAAAGTGCCCTCCCAAGTATTGCAGCAAGCGATTAAGCAGTTGCATAAAAGTTGGGAATTTTTCAGAAAAAGAGGGTATGGGCTTCCGAGGTTTAAGAAATACGGGCAGGTTAAATCCTTACTGTTTCCCCAGTTCAAGGAAACTCCGGTAATTGGCAATCAATTAAAGCTACCCAAACTAGGGGCAGTAATAATCAACCTGCATCGCCCGATACCCGATGGATTTAAGGTGAAGCAGGTGCGGCTGGTACGGAAGGCAGATCAGTGGTACGCGGTACTGGCAATTCAATGCAATGTAGACGTCCCAGACTTTGAGCCGACGCCAGGGGGACACGCCATCGGGGTGGATATTGGGTTAGAAAAATTTTTGGCAACCAGCGACGGTGAAATTGTAGCGCCATCAGGCTTTTTCAGAGAACTACAGAGCAAGTTGAAATTACTGCAACGTAGGCTAGCCCGGAAAAGTAAGCGGTCAAGTAACTACGAACAAGCCAGGTTAAAGGTAGGTCGGACACATCACCAAATCGCTAACACTCGCAAGGAATTCCATTATCAGGTAGCCCATGCCCTGTGCGATAGCGCGGACATGATATTCATGGAGGACATTGACTACCGCACCACCGCCAAAGGGTTTTTAGGGAAACAGATGCTGGATGGGGCATTTGGGCAATTCAGGTCAATCGTTGAGTATCTGTGCTCCAAGCGTGGGAAGTTTTTTGGTGAGGTTAACCACCGGGGAACATCCCAGGAATGTCCAGAGTGTGGCAGCCAGGTAAGAAAAAACCTAAGTGTCCGAGTCCACGAATGTCCCCATTGCCAGTACCGAGTTGACCGAGATGTGGCATCGGGAAAGGTAATCAGAAACCGAGGGTTAGCGTCAATTAAAGAGAAAATAGTACCCGTGGACGACGGGGAACGGAAACAGCCTGTAGCAGTCGGTCTACCGGGGACTTCAGCTAAGTTGTTGAAGTCTAGGCAAGAGACGAAATCCCGGAAGGGAGTAACCAGGAAATCTAAGTAGCGATACTTAGAAGCCCTCACTATATTTTTAGTTAGTGAGGGAGAATGTCACGCTAAAAGGGAGCTATCGAGAACACAAGTTAGCTGTGATCTGCGTTCTTGAGCAGAGTCTTCAGGGATTTCTCATCAAATTCCCCGAGCAAATCTGCCTAAAATTGGTGTAAGGATAGAGATCAAACGATGTCAAAAAAGAGTGCTGGAGCATTTATTGGGGGTTTAGTCGTGGGGGGTGTCATTGGCACCCTAACCGGATTGCTAATTGCCCCGCGTCCAGGTCGGGATACACGACGGTTGTTGAAAAAGTCCACAGATGCCCTACCTGATTTGGCTGAAGATCTATCAACAACTGTACAATTACAAGCCGATCGCCTTTCAGAATCTGCCCTACGCAACTGGGATGGAACCCTGACACGACTGCGAGACGCGATCGCAGCGGGACGAGAAGCTTCCGCCCGGACACGAGACGAACTCAACTCGTCTCCATCTGACGTGGCGACTGAATCCCCCATGTCCGCTTCTGACCATCAAGTGTAGGCAACCTGTCGGTGATTGATCCTCTATTTTGGCTCGGACTATCCATTTTATTAGTAGCGGTCAGCTTAACGGCTGTTTTAGTGGCAGCATTACCGGCGCTGCAAGAGTTAGCACGAGCAGCCCGTAGTGTGGAAAAGTTAGCGGATACGCTGCGGCGGGAATTACCGCCAACTTTAGAGTCGATTCGCCTGACGGGTTTAGAAATTAGTGATTTGAGCAATGATATGAATGAGGGCGTTAAAAGCGCCGGTCAAGTGGTGCAACAAGTTGATCAAAGCATCCAGGGTGCAAAAAATCAGGCGAAAAAAGCCCAAATCGGCACTCGTAGTGTTGTCGCCGGTGTCAAGGCGGCTTGGAAAACCTGGAGGAACCCTGCTACTAGTCGTCGCTCCCTTGATCGCTTACCTCCCTCTGAACGCAAGGCTGTTGATCTGCAAGAACAAGATGCTGAACTGGATAGGGTTGAACCGCAGTATGAGCGTTCCTACGAGGAAATTCAGGATAATGCTCCTGTTCCTCGGCAATATGAAGGTATCAAATCTTCTGAGGAACCCTTGGAGTAGGAGTGCTCAGGAGAGCGGAGGGGCTTCAGGAGCAGGGGAGCAAATAAAGGACGAGTGACGAATGACAAATCCCAAATATTAGAGTAAAGTAAACAAGTGTAAAGAAATCTTTACCTTAACCTGACCTTATCTCCCTTTTAAGATATCCCGTCCCTGTCCATTGTTTTGTGTATCGCAATGCTGGATCTTTTAAAACGATTTTTGGTAATCTTGGCAGCATTTTGTATTGCTGGCTCTGTTTGGGCGATCGCACCATCCGCCCAAGCTTATAACAACCCCGACCTACTCCCGAAAACCCAGACTCCCATTATTGATTTGGCGAATCTGCTGCCTCAGCTTCAGGAAGAAGCCCTAATTCAAGACATAGAAACGTTTGAGGCACAAACCGGTTGGAAGCTGCGGGTATTAACCCAATATGACCGTACACCCGGTTTAGCCGTTCGCGATTACTGGGGACTCAATGATAAAAGCGTTTTACTGATTGCTGACCCACGAGGCGGTAATCTGTTGGGCTTTAATGTGGGCGACGATTTATATCAATTTCTACCCCGTACCTTTTGGGTAGAATTACAGACACGCTTTGGTAACCTCTACTTTGTGCGCGAGAATGGGGAAAACCAGGCAATTGTCAATGCATTAGATACGGTTAAAACTTGCCTAAATAAAGGTGGATGTCAGGTTGTTCCAGGCTTGCCTCAAGAACAGTGGATTCTCACCCTGATTACCTCCTTGGTAGGTGGTGTGGTTTTAGGATTTGCGGCGATTCCTCGCAAAGATGGACAACTTGTGGCTTGGCAATGGGCGTTAATCTTTTCTCCCTTATGGGGTATTCTCTTCATTGCTTTCGGAATCGGTCCAGTTGTCACTCGAACGGCTGAATGGTTGCCTTTATTCCGAAATGTCCTGGCTTTTGCACTAGGGGCGTTAGTGGCTTACCTGTCACCATTCATTGGTCAAACGACAGCGTCGGAAATGTAATTATAAGTTGGCTGAATCAGTAATAACTTGGTTGGGGCGCATGTCTATGCGCCCTGATCATGTCTGCTTGCTGCTCTGGAGCCTTATTTGCTGACAATTCCTGACCACTGCACATTTTTTTGCTGAGTGCGACGATAGGAGAAGAAATACTCGGGTTGCTGATAGGTACAGTGAGACGCGATCGCAACTTGCTCGTGATCTAAGCCGAGTTGTTCGAGTTGTATGGCGTTCACCCGTCGCACATCTAAGCGGACTCGTCCCGGATGGGGATCATCGAAAATGGGGGAATGGGGAAGCTGCTGTAATTCATCCAAAATCGATTCAGGGGTATTTGTTTTATCCGTAGGGATAATAGTAGAACCCACTTCTATGGCAACGGTTTCCGAGACTTGATACACTTCTGGCGCGATCGCAGGTCCCATGGCAACCCGGAGATTTTCTAGGCGGCTACCTACCTCCAGGAATCGCGCGATCGTATTTGGCACAATTCGAGTCGCGGTTCCTCGCCATCCCGCATGAATAGCCGCGACTCGTCCCGTTTTTTCATCTCCAATCAGCACGGGCGTACAGTCAGCCGTGCAAACCCATACAGCTTGCTGGGGCTTTTCAGTGAAGATACCATCAGCCGCAGGTTTTTCAGGTGTCTGATTCTCCCCTTGACCAACTGCACCAATCGTGATACACTCCGACGGCGTTAGGACAGTATTGCCATGAACTTGGCGCACCCGATAAACCGTCGCTTCGGGTTGCAGGGCTTCAACGATTTGGTCAGGGGGACGGGGTGAAAAAGCGGAGGTAAAAAAGCCATGATGCCAAGGTTCTAGAAGGCTACAGGTTAGATACGGTAAGTTGTCCCAAGTTTGCCAGTGCCACGTATGCATTGTTCAGGATAAAAGGTGTAGAAGGGCAGTACAATAAGCTAGCTTAGCTAACCTTTAAGCTGTAGTGGTACTTAATCAACAAGCTCTGGAAATAGCCATCCAAACCGTCACGCAACAGCTATCCCACTCTGGACTCCCAGGACTTCAAGAAATCCGAGGGCTTCCCGTCTATTTATTTGATAGCCTATCCTCTACAAATCGAACCCTTTGGGAATTGCTGGATAGAGGAACAACACCGCCCATCGTGGTTATCGCCGATCAACAGACGGCAGGACGAGGACAGTGGGGACGGCAATGGCAATCCGCTCCGGGTGGGTTATACTTATCCTTGGCTTTAACCACTAATTTGGCAGCATCCAATAGCGCCCAGCTCACAATGTGCAGCGCTTGGGGCGTTGCTACTGCTTTGAGAAGCTATGGTATTCCCGTCCTGATTAAGTGGCACAATGACCTGCTGTTGCTGGGCTATAAGTTAGGTGGAATTCTTACCGAAACCCGCCTATCTCAGGGGCAAATAACCAAAGCTGTTATCGGTATAGGCATTAACTGGAGCAATCCTGTGCCAGAAACAGGGATTAATTTACAATCCTTTTTTGAGACTCAACCAACGAGTCCAGCCGTAACCTCAAGAGAAATGTTAGCGGCAATCGTGATACAGGGATTGCGATCGGGGTATCACTACGGGTTAGAATCAGGCATTGACAATTTACGGTTGTCCTATCAAGGGTTACTGTTTCATCAGGGAGCCTCGATTCAGGTCAACGGAAATCCTGGCATCGTCAAAGGAGTCACGTCAATGGGTGATCTAAGGGTTGGGTTGACCTCAGCTAATGCAACGGACGCAAATGCTGACGCCGCAATCCGTCCAGAAATTCACCTTAAGCCCGGTACAATTAGTCTGGGTTATCCTCAAGACGTGCCTTGAATGTCCTTGTCTGTCAAACGTCAACAACTGAGCTTGGAGTCGCCAATGTTACTGGGTTAAGACGCTTCAGTTTATGGTTTTGATTAATGAATCGGTGTTCTAGTCCCATTAAATCCCTTTAAATTGACTGAAAATTTTTACTCGCTATTGATAGACAGTGAGGATGAGGAGTGAGTCGCAAATGAATAAAAAAACCGTCGCCAATTCCACCCCAACGGGCGTATTTTACCGATATCCCTGGCTTAAGCAAGGAATCAGTTTGATGGGAGGGCTGGGTGTGCTCAGTAGTGGTCTAGTCGTTGCTCAAACTGATGCACCAATAGATACAGGTATAGCCCCAGCTGCACCGCCTGCTCCCCCAGCGATTAAATTTACCCCGCCGCCCCCAGAACCGCCAGCCCAACCTAAACCCGCAGCGCCAGCAGTCGTTGTCGCCCCCCCAGCACCTGCACCTAAACCCGCGTACCAACCGCCTGCTCCCCCTGTCCCTAAACCCCCAGCCCCCGCACCGGTTAGTGTTAGCAAGCCTCCAGCTCCGGCTCCGGCTCCCGCCGCACCTACACCAACCGTGGCGACACCCCCGGCTGCCAAACCGAGACTTGACGCGCCTAATCTATCCATTCCAGCTCCCGCCACCCTAGCCAAACCTCCGAAAGTTATTATTAATCCTTCCCCCACTCAGGAAGCTGCTCAAACCCCAGCTACACCGAATAATAGCTATATTGACCGGACAAACTATAGCCTGGGCGCAACCCAAAGTCCTGCCAAACCAGCCGTGATTCTTACCGAGCGGTCAACGGGTTGTCAAACGGTGTCGCGCAATGGACAACTGGTGAGTGGGAGCTGTGGGGGTCAAGCTGCGCCAAGACAACAAACACAAACGGTTCAGGCGGGGGTTCAGGCGGGGGTTCAGGGGAGAGTTCAGAGGGGAGTTCAGACGGGGGTTCAGGCGGGACGCATTCAACGTCAACCCCATCAACTCCCAGGAGGAACTGGAACCCAAATAACTCGACTCCCTGCACCTCCGGTTACCTTCAGCGCCAGTGTGAGTCCGCCAGTCAGGTCAGTTCAACGGGTGGCAGCGTCTGTGAATCCTCGGATCAGACAGTTTACTCGCCCTCCTGGTGTCTCCTCTATGCCCACAACGGCATCACCCAAAACCACTCCCACGGGTCTGACTTACTATAATTTCTCTAACCGACCTCTAGGGCGTCCTCTAGTCGGCAATGCCAGCTTTATCTTCCCTTTAACCATTCCGGCGGCAATTAGCTCAGTATTCGGTTGGCGGATGCATCCAATTGCTGGGACTTATCGTTTCCATTCCGGTACAGATATAGCCGCCCCGACAGGTACACCTGTTTTGGCTGTTGCTCCTGGTGAGGTGGCGACGGCTGATTTCTTGGGCGGCTACGGGCTGACGGTGATCTTGCGCCATGAGGAAGGCACTCAAGAAAGCCGCTATGCTCACCTGTCGGAAATTTTTGTTCAACCCGGTGAATCGGTGGATCAAGGCAGTGTTATCGGGCTTGTCGGTAGTACTGGTTTTTCTACTGGTCCCCATCTCCACTTTGAGTGGCGTCACCAAACCACCGATGGTTGGGTGGCGGTTGATGCTGGCGCTCATTTAGAATATGCTATGGCTCAACTGATTGAGGCGCTGAAGGTCGCTCAGGCGATCCAGCAACCGGACTCCTGAATATACAGGTAATGTAGAGACGTTGCATACAACGTCTCTACATTCACAAAGGGCAGGTTCTGTACAAAGGTTTAGCTAGACTTTGGCTTCCAGAGACTTGAGATATTCGGTATTGACACCGGATTCGCGGATCAGGGCGATTTTTCCAGTCCGGGCTATTTCCCGAAGTCCGAACTTGCTCAAAATCTGGATAATCGCGACCATTTTTCCAGGGTCTCCCACAACTTCAATCGTCAGGGAATCCTCGGCAATATCCACCACCCGCGCTCGGAACACTTGGGCAAGTTCAATGATCTCTGATCGCGTGGAACTGGTGCCGTTGACTTTGATCAGCATCAATTCCCGCTCAACACAAGGGGTGGTGGTAATGTCTTGAACTTTGATCACGTTGATCAGTTTGTAGAGTTGCTTGGTTAGTTGCTCAATTGATGGCTCATCCCCAGGCACTACCATCGTAATCCGGGAAATCCCAACTTTTTCAGCAGGACCAACGGCGAGACTTTCAATATTGAAGCCGCGACGGGCAAATAAACCAGCAATGCGAGTTAAGACACCGGCTTCATCTTCGACTAAAACTGAAAGGGTGTGTTTCATCAGTTAACACCAAAATGGCACAAAGGCGTTTGCCTCTTCCTTTTGTATAATCGGGTTTTGGTATGAGGCTTTTATATCTTACCGTGGTCTGAAAAAATGACAAGACTTAATTGATTGATGGTTTGATTTGGGTCAGGGCGAAGCATTCGCGATGAACACTTAGCTGTACAACCACCAAATCAAGGCGCGAAGGCTTCTCCCCTACAGGGTTAATCTATTGATGGTTTGACTTGGGTCAGGGCGAAGCATTCGCGATGAACACTTAGCTGTACAACCACCAAATCAAGGCGCGAAGGCTTCTCCCCTACAGGGTTAATCTATTGATGGTTTGATTTGGGTCAGGGCGAAGCATTCGCGATGAACACT
>NZ_JAVJZI010000278.1:0-10042 GCF_040223135.1 Coleofasciculus sp. G3-WIS-01 | reverse complement strand
ATTATCTATCCTTGCGGCAATACTTAAACCAAACACCCGTAGAAAACTACCAAGTATTGAGCCTAATTTAGATAACTCCAGAGGGCTTGTCTCCCTAAGCGTTTAGAGATTAATCTCTATGTTTCGGTCTGCCCGACCGTCCATTGTTTTTGTCTTAGGACTAATGCATTGCAGCACTTTTGTGGTATCGGCAGTGGTTTAAGTCCTTGCGTTTTTATGAGGTTTCTCGCGCGTCATGCTCGAGCATCACTTTACGTGAGAATCATCGATAAATCGATTGGCGATACTCACGACTTTCGCCTGTGCTAGACTACTTTTATAGATTAACACATTATTTATTACAATACAAGACTAAGAGAAAATAAAAAGTCGTCCTAAAAGGACGAGGCTTGTATCCCTAGTTCTCGGTCATAGGCTAGGATCTCTAGTACAGGCATCTTGTTTTTTGTAAAATACGATGAGAGACGCGATTAATCGCGTCTCTTCCCTGAAAATCCTGCATAAAAAATTTGTCTTGCTCAGACAGCATGGAATGCGGCTAATATTTGTTTAGGTCTCAACGGAAACTTAAACCTTGAATGATTTGCAGATGCAACGGGCTTTGAGTCTGAAGCATTAGCCTCTTTCTCATCTAATCCATCCTCGTGTAACTCACAAACCGGAACTAAGATTGAGTCATGAGAACGCACCGCCATTTCGCCTCGTGCTAGTGCATCTCGCCACTGACGCCCAGTTTTCCACGCCTTAAACTTGGCAGCATTCCAACGAGGATTCACCGGATATCCAGCAAATCCGCAACGCAACGCCGCATGGTTAGCACTGGGGATCAGGGTATTGACCCAAACATTATCGGTTAGATCGATTAGCATGAAGTTTGGCTCCTTATAAACTGTAGACATAAACTTCACCTCTCTATTGTTGTCAACCGAACAATTTTGTTGAGTATTATCAACTATTATATTACAAATTGTTAAATTGCTACATCGCTTACTGGCTATTGATGGGTATTGAGCTTCAAAGGCAATACCGCCATTTCCGGATAATCGTGCGATCGCGCCAGAGTCCAGAAATTAACTAGAGATCTTACCAGCAATCTTTCTCCAGGCGCTAACCTGATCAAAGGTTTTGGATTTTTTCCACCCACGCCATTACTATGTTAGAAATCCCCAGAAAGCTTAAAGATTTGTCAAATGACTTATTTATACAAACTTATTTATACAAGCGGTGTGGGGTGGCTTTCAATCCTAATCGGCTAAAAATTCCCTGCACCCAGACGTAAGCGATCGCGCCTCTTTTCCCCGGCTACCCTGCACAAACAAAGCGAATCACTTCCCGATGCCGTCATACACCAGGGAGTGCGGATGGCGAGACTCGAACTCGCAAGGCTTACGCCACACGCCCCTCAAGCGTGCGTGTCTACCAATTCCACCACATCCGCATTGGCTAACTTATTATACCAACACTTGTGAGAAAATTACGACTTCTCGACAATTTTGTTGATGAATCCCATTAGAGACATCGCCCACGATTTCCCAAGGATGCAACCATTGGTGACAATCCCCCTTATCCTAGTGCAAGAAGGCAGAAATAACGCCAACAGCTAACATCTCCCCCAGATCCCTCTGCTCCCTGTGCTCCCCCTGCTTCATCGTATCTACGAAGCTGCTCAAGTATTTCCATGCCCGCCGCGCTAGTGACGTACTCCTACAGTCAATCAAAGATTATACTGTAGGCTTCTCCTCTCCAAAAGGAGATTCGCGTTTTATAGAGAGGCGACGCCCAACCCCACTTTCAGCAATACAAACTGTACTACATTATATTATGGTGATTCCTCTCACGTCAAATTGAAAATTATGACGTGAGGCTCCTCGCCTATTAGCTGAATACGGATATAGAGCAAGCTGTTTTATGGACTTTGCCAAAATCTTAATTGCCAATCGTGGGGAAATTGCCCTGCGGATTCTCCGAACCTGTGAAGAAATGGGAATTGCCACCGTTGCCGTTCACTCAACCATCGATCAACACGCCCTACATGTACAACTGGCGGATGAAGCTATATGCATCGGTGAAGCACCCAGTAGCAAAAGCTACTTGAATATTCCCAACATTATTGCCGCCGCCCTGACGCGCAACGCCACCGCCATTCATCCCGGCTATGGTTTTTTGGCAGAAAATGCCCGATTTGCCGAAATTTGCGCCGATCATCAAATCTCTTTTATCGGTCCGTCACCCGAGGCGATGCGGGCGATGGGGGATAAATCCACCGCCAAGGAAACCATGCAACGGGCAGGCGTACCCACCGTACCGGGAAGTGAGGGATTGTTGAGTAGTGAACGTGAAGCCATAGCCCTTGCCAAAGACATGGGTTATCCGGTGATGATTAAAGCCACAGCCGGTGGTGGCGGACGGGGGATGCGCTTGGTTCCCGACGAGAGTGCGATGAGTCGCCTGTTTCAAGCCGCCCAAGGGGAAGCTGAAGCCGCCTTTGGCAACCCAGGACTTTATCTGGAAAAATTTATCGTCCGTCCCCGCCATATTGAGTTTCAAATTCTTGCTGATACTCACGGTAACGTCATTCATCTCGGAGAACGAGATTGTTCCATTCAGCGACGCCATCAGAAACTCCTAGAAGAAGCCCCCAGTCCAGCTTTGACCCCAGAACTGCGAGAAAAAATGGGAACCGCCGCCGTCATGGCTGCCAAGTCGATTAATTACGTTGGGGCGGGTACGATTGAGTTTCTCCTGGATGCCATGGGTAATTTTTACTTTATGGAAATGAATACCCGCATTCAAGTCGAACATCCCGTGACTGAGATGATCTCAGGATTGGACTTAATTGCCGAACAGATTCGTATTGCCCAAGGCGAACCCTTAAAACTGACTCAAGACCAAGTGACGCTTAAGGGACATGCGATTGAATGTCGGATTAATGCTGAAGATCCCGAACGCAATTTCCGTCCTCAACCGGGGCGGATTAGCGGTTATCTGCCACCCGGAGGACCCGGCGTGCGGATGGATTCCCATGTATACACCGATTATGAAATCCCCCCCTATTACGACTCATTAATCGGCAAATTAATCGTCTGGGCACCTAACCGAGATGCCGCAATTCGCCGCATGAAACGCGCTTTGCGTGAATGTGCCATTACTGGGGTTGCTACCACGCTGAGTTTCCACCAAAAAATCTTAGAAACCCCAGCGTTTCTCAGTGGTGATGTTTATACGAATTTTGTTGAGCAAATGATGGCAACAGATAAATCTTAAAACGGTAGGCGGTCAATGCATCATGGTCAGTAATCCTTGCTGACCCAAAAGAATCTCCCGCAATAAGCTAACAATCCCAACCCAAATAATCGGGCTAATATCCACACCCCCAATGGGCGGCACCAGTTTGCGGGTTGCGACTAAAAAGGGTTCTGTGGGCAAAGCGACCAGATTAAAGGGGAAGTGGTTGAGATCGATCTGAGGATACCAGGTAAGGATAATCCGGAAGATGAATAGTAAGATAGCCAGTCCTAGTAAAGGGCTGAGAATCCACGTTGCCAGCGTAGCAGTACTCATGAGACAATTCCTAATTTCACAAAAAAGTATGGAAATCAGTTAGCCAGTGTAACGCAAGAGTGGGATGAACTACTACAACCTTTATCTCCCGGCACCTAAGTAGGGCTTGCTGGATAAGCATTGTGGTGAGGGGAGGGAACTCTTAATAGTAAGGATTTGACACTAGTTAACATTTCTTCGTACAGCTTACCAGAATTTATGTCCAGGTATCTACAAATCTTCCTGCACCTCCTACTTTCAGCTTAAGTTGAAACCAATAGTTTAGGTCACCGGAGTCTGGGAGCTAAAATCAATCCAATTCCGTCCCACTCGTTCAGCGACATCAGCCGAATCATAAGGGAGTTGCATCCCAAATACGTCTCCTGCTAAGGTCGTTACCCGAAACTGCCAACAGTGAAGCTTACTAAAGAAAACCGTGAGCAGGTAACCCCGATAAGCGGTAAAAATATGGATATGAGTAATAGGAAAGGTAGATTTAGAAAGTGGAATATTCACAGATTTGAACGGAGATAATTTGCCAAAAAGGAATATTCTGACGAATTTTTTGCGCTAAGCTCGTCAGTCATTAACCTTGTTTTAACATTTTAGCACTATGACTCATTTTTACGTCAGAAATCATCCTTTTGAATGACTAATCTGCTCCGGAATGTACTCCTTTTTATAGATAATCCTACTGAGTAAAAATACTTATTAGGAGCAAAATACTGCCACTACCTAAGTTTTTGCCTAATCGAGAAACGCCCAATCACCCCATTGCCTTAATCCAATTATTCAGCCGGGTGAAAATGGATTGAGTTAACTGATTAAACTGTTGCTGGCGATACCACTTTTGAAACGCTTTCTCATAAGCTTCTCCGTGAAGTTGATAGATATTCCACGTCTTTAAACCCAGCCCTGTTCCCCAAAACAAGAGGATATACAACGCCCAGGAAAGCTGACCTGTACTCAGCAGGTTGAGGGCAACTAAAAAACTATTCACGATAATATATTTGCCAAACCGCTGCTTGAGTTGGCTGCGCCGATATTGCTCAAACTCCTGGCGCTTTTGCTGCTGTTCTTGCTGGAGCCGCCATTCTTGTTCCGCTAGCTGGAGGTTAGTCGGCGAGATCCCCAATTCAGCGGCAATTTCCACAAGCTGCGTCCGGGAAAACTCACCGCCATTGGCTTGACGGGTGATCGCGAGATTCAGGATTTGCTGGAGGTCTTCTTGGTTATAAGACTGGATAATGGTGTGTTCAGAAACAGACATGACTTATATTATATTAAGAGGATGAGTGGGCGGGCTGAAAATTAAAACTATAGATAGTGGCACACTGAGGTTGTACTTCCTTATATTATTATCAACGACATCTAGACAGACAGTACAGACCTGCTGATGTTCACAACCGAACCCCTAGGATCGGATTTTACGAAAAAGAATGGTGGAACAGGAGTTTTACATTTCGTTACGATAGATTCAGATGCAAAGGAGGACAGTATAAAAATGTTTTCTTTGACAGTAGATTTGAGGTAATCTCTATGAACGGTAGTATTCGTGTTGGTAATTTATTGGGAATTCCCTTTTATATAAACCCCTCTTGGTTTTTAGTTCTAGCTTTGGTCACCTTTGAGTTTGGGGGGTATCTCAGCGGGTTTCCCGGATTGACGGGTCTTTTACCCTGGGTGCTGGGATTCGTGGGCGCCCTGTTGCTATTTGCCTCGGTTTTAGCCCATGAATTAGGACATAGTTTAGTCGCCATTCGCCAGGGGATTGAGGTGAAATCGATTACCCTGTTTCTCTTTGGGGGTCTAGCCAACTTAGAGAAAGAATCTCAAACACCAGGCGAAGCATTCTGGGTGGCGATCGCAGGTCCTTTAGTTAGTTTAGCCCTTTTCGCCCTATTTACGGGTATAGGCGTGAGCACCGGCGTCTCTGGTCCTTTGGCAGCAATTCTCAGCCTACTGGCTTCGATTAATCTAATTTTAGCCCTGTTCAACCTGATTCCTGGCTTACCCTTAGATGGTGGCAATATCCTCAAGTCCCTGGTTTGGAAAATCACCGGGAATCCCTATCGAGGTGTTGTTTTTGCCAGCAGAGTTGGTCAGGTTGTCGGATGGTTGGGAATCAGTATAGGAATCCTTTCTGTTTTGGGGTTGAGTGAGTTTGGCAGTATTTGGACGCTATTAATTGGGGTATTCCTGCTGCAAAATGCAGGTATGTCGGCGCAATCAGCCACCCTGCAAGAAAAACTCCAAGACCTGAAAGCAGAAGATGCGGTGATTCCAGAGAGTCCGATTATATCAACCGACCTGTCGCTCCGGGAATTTGCCAACAACTACATTATCGGCAAAAAAGAATGGCGCAAGTTCTTGGTGACTGATGAACAAGGACAATTGATCGGCGCTATCGCGGTTGATGATCTCAAGAAAGTCCCCACCTCAAACTGGACGATTACTCCCGTCAGCGAACTGATACAGCCGGTGGATTTGGATGCGATCGTCAAATCTGATCAGTCTCTGTTAGAAGTAATTATGCTCCTTGAGAAAGGTCAATTTACTCAATTGCCTGTAGTGCGCGAAAACGGAGTCCTGGTTGGACTTTTGGAAAAAGCCTCGATTGTCTCTCTCCTAGAGAAGCGAACTCAAACCAATCCCGCTTAACCATATTGGCATCACTGAAATTAAATACTTGAGCCTGATCCCTCGAATAAAGTTCGGGGGATTTATCGTAAAAGGCAGAAGGCTACTAAGTTTTTCGGACTTTTGGGAATTGGGACTTCTCGCAGCAACCGAATCAAAGTCATTCCAGTGAATCCTGCAACTAACATCCACGTCACCCCTAAACCCAGAACTTCGCTCACAAACAGATGAGTGAAGCGGCGCAAAATTCCGCCGACAATCCAACCCACCGCTAAACTGATCGACCAGTTTAGAATATTGGCAAAAATCCACCCCCAAGCTTTGGTAACGTACTGTCTGAGAACCCACCATTGCCCCATTCCCAGGATCAGCCCTAGGGTTGCTCCATCAATGACTCCATAAACCAACCGAGGGAAAATACCCATTGTTCGGGGAGCAAACCAACCGATGACTCCAAACGAACTCAACCCCATGACTCCCCAACCGAGGAGACTGGCAATAATCCACCACCAGGCTGAGGACAAGTGTCGTCTCAAAACTAGCCATTGGGCTAATCCGATTATCGTCCCACCAATGATGCCCTCAATTATACCGATATCGGGTCTTTCTCCAATCTCGATCCAAAATAGACTTGCCACAAAACCTAATAGTGTCACCAATAGCCACTGCAACCAGAAGCTACAGCTAGTCTCGATGGGTTTGATCGGGGATTGATAGTTAATGGTTACTGGCACGTTGATTCGAGAACTTAAGAATAGTTTAATCTATAATTTGCCAAATTTAACGGAATAAATTTTAACACGCCTGGGCAATTGGGAAGGGAAATTTTGTTGTCCGGTAGAAAGTGCGATCGCGATTTTTGTTGTTCGGTAGAAAGTGCGATCGCGCCGAAAAATCCGGTTGATTTTATGATCTGATAATGCAATTTTGCCAAGTTGAACGGAATTAATATTCACCAAGCGTTGCCAATTGAGGTTAAGATCGAGTAAGATAAAATAATTGCTCATAAAAAGTGGAATGACAAGCTCAATTTAACCGAAATGCGACAATTGGATTGGGATAATCCAGCCGTGGAGTTATTAGTCTTGTCAGCTTGTCGCACGGCGATTGGTAGCAAGGAAGCCGAATTAGGGTTTACCGGATTAGCCGTGGCTTCTGGGGTGAAAACGGCATTGGGCAGTATCTGGCAGGTGGATGATGCGGGGACATTGGCACTAATGAGTGAGTTTTATACTCATTTGGGTGAAACCGCGATTAAGGCAGAGGCACTCAGACAGGCAATTAGCCATGCTGCGGGGAGATGTGGTGATTGAAGGGGGACAAGTACGGGGTGTGGGGTTGTCCAATCCTCTAGTGTTACCGCCGGAGTTAGCCGAACGGTTAAGCAACGTTGATGGTTGATCAGAGTTGGAATCCTGTGTATCAAACGATGATTGAGGTTCCCGAAAAAGGGGGTGAGATGACAATCAATCTCCCCAATACTCTATCTCTAGAAACGGAAACAGATTATTACTGGCAGTTTGCCTTAATCTGTGATGCGAACGATCGCACCAAAGATAATGCGATCCAAGGGGCACTACAGTTTACCACCCCAGAGACGTCCGCGTCCCAAAACTAACGCTCCTCACGGACACTGACTCATCGAACCGAGACACTTCAGGGTGGACAATTTATGAAAGAAGCCTTTATTTCTTACTCCCGGCGTAATAAGGAATTTGTCCTCAAACTCCGGGAGGCATTTAAAACCGCAAATCGTGAGGTTTGGGTAGATTGGGAGGGCATTCCCTTAACCGCTGATTGGCGAAAAGAAATCTATCAAGGCATCGATGAATCTAATAACATCGTCTTTGTGATCACTCCAGATTCGGTAGCATCCAAAGAGTGCGGTGTTGAGGTAAAATGTGCCCTGAAACACCATAAGCGAATTCTGCCAATTTTGCATCTGGATGTTGACCTAGAAGCGATGTATCCAGAGATGAGAGAACTCCCTTGGATTGATTTTCGCGAAGGGACAAATTTTGAACAGGCATTTGCAGAACTCTTACAAGCCATTGATCATAATAAACTAGATACCCAGGAACATACCCGCTTGTTAGTCCAAGCCGTGGAATGGGAAAAAAAAGGACGCAATAGTAGCCTATTATTACGCGGGAGTGAACTAACCGCCGCCGAATCATGGCTGGTGTGGAGTTCCGAACAAGAACCCTTTCCTACACCCCTGCATCGAGAGTATGTGGGGGTGAGTCGTTACTGGGCAACCCGTCGGGCAAAACGTGCCATTTTGGGGGTGAGTGCGGCGCTGGGGGTGTCTACGGTTTTAGGAGTGGTGGCGTTCTGGCAATATCAGCGATCGCAACGACTTTTTGTCCAAGCCCAGCAAGAACAGCTTATTGTCCAAAGTACCACATCCGACGCTTTATTTGTTTCCCAGCAAAAATTTCCTGCCCTCTTAGAATCCCTAGAGGCGGCTAAAACGCTGCAACAAGCGAATTGGGTTAGCCGAGATCCTCAACTGCATTCAACGATTTCCACGGCTTTACTTCAGTCCGTCTATTGGGTGAATCAATCGAATCAATTAGACGGACATACGAATAAAGTTCGTAGCGTTAGTTTTAGCCCCGACGGTGAACTTATTGCCTCCGCCAGTAGTGACCATACGATTAAACTCTGGCAGCGAGATGGGAGTTTAATCAAAACCCTACAAGGACATCGCGATCGCGTCCGAGAGGTCAGCTTCAGCCCTGATGGTGAAATGATTGCCTCCGCTAGCCGGGATGGGACAGTAAACCTTTGGACAAAAGATGGGGCGAATCTACATAGTATTAATGCCCATGATAATGATATTTACCACGTCAGTTTTTCCCCCGATAGCCAAATTATTGCCTCAGCCAGCCGGGATGGGACAGTAAAACTGTGGAGTCTAGAGGGTAAATTCCTAAAAACCTTAAGCGGACATAATGCCCCAGTTATCAGTGTCAGCTTCTCTCCTGACGGTCAACGCTTGGCATCGGCTAGCGCTGATCAGACGGTGAAACTCTGGACAATTGAGGGTGAAGAATTACAAACCCTGAAAGGACACCAAGGAGAGGTCACCAGTGTAAGCTTTTCCGGGGATGGTCAACTCATCGCCAGCGCCAGTCAGGATAAAACTGCGAAACTCTGGACGATTGAGGGAGAAGAACTTCAGACGCTAATGGGTCACAAGGATGGCATTTGGCAGGTGACATTTAGCCCAGATAGTCAACGCCTTGCCACCAGTAGTAAAGACAGAACCATCAAACTCTGGAATCGCGACGGCATTCTACTCAATACCCTCACCGGACATAGCAGTCAGGTATTTGGTGTGGATTTCTCTCCAGATGGGCAAACTCTAGCATCAGCGAGTGATGACAGAACCGTGAAACTCTGGAAACTGGACAATCCCTTAGTCAAAACCTTACCCAAAGCCGGTATTAGTCCCAGTTTTAGTCCGAATGGGGACTTAATCGCGATCGCATCCGAAATGAATGTCACCCTCTGGAGTCCAGACGGCAAGAAATTGAACACCCTGTCTGGACATCAAGATTGGGTGGAAAGTGTCAGTTTTTCTGCCGACGGTGAAACCATTGCCTCAGCCAGTGATGACCAAACCGTGAAACTCTGGACAAAAGACGGGAAAGAATTACAGACGCTAAACGGGCATGAGGGAATCGTCAGGACGGTACAATTTTCTCCCGATGGAGAGTATTGTAAAGTTTCAATAAGAATATAGTCAGATGTAGTCATGTTGGGTAATATATAGACATGAAACTCTCAGACTATGCCAAAAAAGCAGGAATCAGTTATCGAACTGCCTGGAGGTGGTGGAAACAAGGAAACTTGA